>NZ_ONDD01000002.1 GCF_900316465.1 uncultured Fibrobacter sp.
GGTGGCAGATTGATGTGCGTGCCCTTGCACGCCGCTGGTATTGTAGGGCTACGCCCGTATATGAAGAACCGCCGGCTTCGCCGGCGGGTCACTTTTTTTGGTGATTTCGTCTACTGAAATTAGCGAATTAATTGATTTTTCTGAATTTTTTAGTGATTCGTTCTATATGAGCCTTTTTTTCTTCTTCGGATAATTGAGTGTACGGCAGTAACATTCTGCACCAATCATCAATGGTTTCTGCACTATAAAAAATTTGTTCGGCTTGCATTTTCTTGACCAATTCTATTTCTAAGTTGCAAATTTCGTGAATGCTCGTAAGAGATTTGTTTTCTGGGATATATTTTAATTTTGATTTGTTTCCAAAAACAATCATACTGAATGCGCGGAACTGGTATTTATTTTGATTTAAAAAGAGACATAAACAGTCTATATGTCGTTTGTTTTGTAAGACAGGATTAGGTATAGGGCCTTTTTCTCCATTAGTCTTGTAGCGTTGCCATTGAGGGTGTTTTTCATCGCCGTAGACAGATCCTGATAAATTCTTACTTTCAAAAACATAGATGCCTGTTTCATGCAAAAGCAGAACATCAATTTCTGAATATCCGTCAATTGTTGGAACATAGACATTTCTTAAAATTTTATAATGTCGCTTGTCAAATTGACACGCCGCCCATACGGCTCTACTTACGGAGTCCTCTCCCAATTTACCCGCCATTTCTGCTGCGGAAGGGATTGTTCCGACAACATCTTCATAAGTTGCTGGGTGAACGCTTAGCTCTTCTTGTGTAAACGGCTTGGATTCTTTTTTTGTGGGTTGGCTTGAAGAAATTTGTTGTTTGTTTCGGGGTCTTTGGTAATCAGAGATTTTAGGGTATGTCGGTTCGACATCTTCAGGAAATTCTTCGGTTTGAGTTGTTTTGAAAACTATTGCTGCTACTATGATAATTAATACTAGAATGATGCCGCCAATAGCAAAAGCGGTGCTGTGGGCTTTGATAAAATTGAGAATAAGTAGGCCGATCCAAATACAAATGAAAATTGCAAAGACTGCTAAGCATCCGAGACAACCATCACCATCGTCGTTACTCCTTGAATGACGACGTCTTCTGCGACGGGGCTTGGTTGCTCCGTCAATCGCCGCAAATATAAAAGCGATTACAATTGCTATGCCAAGGATTGTTCCCAAAAGAAACCTGGTTTTTCAATACTCTATTTAATAGGCTTTTCAACAAATCGACGAAGCGAATCTGAAATTCGGATTACATCATTTAATGGAATCTTTTCTGATTCTTTTTCAAACAATCTTAAAAAAGCGCCATCGTTTATAATCCACCATTTCTTGAAGTCTCGCTGAACATTCTTAACAAAAGCGCCTATCATTATACCAACTCTAAAAACCTGATATCGTTTGCCAGTCCATTCGTAAATTTTATCTTCAAGAAACTTTGCCTGAGAGTCAATTTTCTGCATTACGTCTTTTTGCAAAACTCCCGTACTGTCAATAAGTTCTTCGTTGTCGTAAATAAAATCTGCTTCGTTATATTCTCTGTCATTAAGATTCCAATTTTTTGCATCTATGGCAAATATTCCCTTGGTACTAATGATTACGTGGTCGATGTTGAAAGGGATTGCCTTTCCGTGACTTTTCTTTTCACAAACGATGTCGTGAAATACAAATGTACTTTTAGAGGACGTTTTTTCAATGATGGATCCAACAAATCTTTCTCCATCAAGTCCTTTTTGGTGGTTGCGGATTGTCTTGCATAAATTTTTAATCTTAAAGAAAGCTCGTATGGAAACAACAAGTAATAAAGCAGACGTGAAAACTGCTGTGAATAATTCAACCTTTAAGAATCCTAGAAAAATCATCCAGATATATATGCATGCAGCTAGGGCTATTGCCGGAAGGAATAAGTATTCGTACATCTTATCGGAGAGCTCTTGGATTTTCCCTTCAAGAGACTCTCCTTGTACGTGTGTTCTAAAGTGTTGCTTTCGATTCATAATTCTCAATCCTTAATGCAGCGAACAGAATAGGCGTTTCCTGTAAATTCCCAATCTGCGGAAAAAGAATCTCTTTGGATAGTCCAATAGTTATTGTTTCCGTTGCTACCATCTCTTTTTGTACTCCAAAAATATGCATCAGAATCCTTATAATCAAAGCCTATGTTCCAATGTAATCCTGCTCCAAGTGCTGCAAATCCAAATTTGTCTATAGAGGATTTGTCCCACTCTTTAGATTTTAGGCTTTTGCCAACACCCTCTTCGCCATTATTTTTATCAACATAATCGGCTAAATCGAAAAATTCATCATAGGAGGGGATGTGCCAACCAGAAGGACAAATGCCTTGATGAGGGTTTGTTATAGAGTCGTTTTCGTTGGTTATTGCCATGGCCGTTATCCATTCGTAGAGAGAACCATATTTTTTGCAATAAACATCTGCTAAATCATAGCAGTAGCTGTTCTCTGTTTTGTAGTTAAGATTCTCTGCCATCCAAACTTGATTGCCAATGATGGTCACTTTGTATTTACTTCCATCACGGGCGTCGCAAAGATATCCTGATTCACAATCCTTTTCTTGATAAGTGCTGTTGGATGAAAATGAATCATCTTTTATGTTGCTAGAAGAAGATGTTTCTTCTTTGAAACCTGTTGTACTTGAACTAGAAATCTTTTCGGCTGTGACAAGTTGTTTCCATTCACCATTTTCGCATAGGTATCTTTCGTTATCCTTTGGTAAATAGACCATTTCCCCTTTGTTGGAATTGTTACATTTTCCCAGTTCTGAAAATGTCTGGGGAGAAAAGTCATCGTTGTCAGAAGAGATTGTGCTAGAACAGGCTCCTAAAAGAGCCGCGCAGCCAAATGCCACTATGTATTTCGTAAATCTCATAACATCCCTCGAGTGCCTTTTCTTTGTAAATATATGTTCTTTTGCGGTAAAGAGAATGGATTTGTTAAAAAAAAATAGGGTGGTCAAAATATTTGACCACCTGATTTCTTTGCTTAGTTTAGTTTCTTGTCGAAGAGTTCTGTTAGCATTTGACGGATGGGCTTTGGCAGCAGGGAATTGGGCTGCCTGCTTATCCAGACGATGTAGTCTACAGATTGAATAAGTTGATCATATAAAAATAGGCCATTGTTTACACAATGGCCTAATAGTGAATTTATGAATTTGTTTTGGTCAGAAGTAACCGTATCGGTTATTTAACGCTAATGCGCTGCGTCAACGAGCCGATGCGGACCATGTAAACGCCCGCTCTGGAAACGGGAATTTCAAAACTGGTGGCTTCTACACGACCTGTTCGAACGATGGTGCCCTGCATATCAAATACGGAGTAAGGTTTGCCAGCCATGGTGGTGCTTACCTGAATGCGGCGGTCTGCAGCGGAGACCTTTAGGAGGTTTGCCGGTACATGAGATGCAAGTATAGCTTTCGTCGTTTCATTTTTGACGATGGTCAGATTACCATCGGTAACCTTGAATATTACGTTGGAATAGTTTTCGGACTTGTTCTTGAAATCTTCGGCCTTGAGTCCCATTGGATACGTCTTGACGTCGGTTCCTGCTACAAGCGAATCTCCCGTATATCCGACAAAATCGATGGAGTAGGCGGTGCTGCTTGAAACCATGTCGAAACCGTGCACGACGTGCTTCTGCTTGTCATATTCTACGGTATCTGTATGGCCTTTGATCGTAATAATGATTTCGGAGGAATCAGGCATGATTGTGAATATGCCATCGGTTGTGCTTACGATGTAATTCGGGTTGGAGTCGGCAGCGACAGTTGGAGTAATAGCGTATTTGCCGACATTTTCGCCCTCTTGGCGGGAGAGCACAACGCTGCTCAGCCGATCTTGGACGGAGTCAACCGTGACAAGGCCTTCGACAGTGTAGGTGAATTCCGGGTCTTTAGCTCCATAAGTCTTTGATGCGCTTTTTACGGTCAGTGTGACCGGCTTCGGAGTGATTACGAGGTTTCCGTCTGTAATGTCAAACACTACGTTGGAATAGTTGTGATTCGTATTCGCAAAATTTTCGGCCTTGAGTCCCATTGCGTATGTCTTGGCGTCGGTTCCAGCAGCAAGTGAATCTCCCGCATATCCGACAAAATCAATAGCGTAGGCGGTGTTGCTTGAAACTATGTCGAATCCATGCACGGACTGTTTGTTGCCATTGTATACTAGAGAATCTGAATGACCTTTGATTGAAACGATAATCTTTGTTGTGTCCGGATTGATTGTGAATACACCGTCATTGACCGTCACTACATAGTCCGGATTGGCATCGGCCTCAATGGATGCGGTAATGACGTATTTGGCAGCATCTTCGCCCTTTTCGCGGGAGAGTTCAACGTCGTTCAGCCGATCTTGGACGGAGTCAGCTGTGACAAGGCCTTCGACGCTGAAGGAGAATTCCGGGTCTTCAGCTCCATAAGTCTTTGACGCATTTTTCACGGTCAGTGTGACCGGCTTCGGAGTGATTACGAGGTTTCCGTCCGTAATGTCAAATACTACGTTGGAATAGTTGGGGTTCGTATTTGCAAAATCATCGGCGATAAGCCCCATGGCGTGGGCGTTGGCGAAGGTTGCTGTCACAAGCGAATCTCCTGCATAGGTCACAAAATCAATGGAGTAGGCTTCCTTGCTTGAGGTCATGTCGAATCCTTGCACGGAGTGCTTGTTTCCATCGTATTCGATCGTGTCTACATGTCCTTTGACGGAAACGATGATCTCAGTGGAATCCGGCACAATTGAGAATTCTCCGTTATCTGTGCTCAAAACGTAATTCGGGTTGGCTTCGGCGTCGACGGTTACCATGATGGTGTAGTTGCCGAGTTCTTCTCCCTTTTCGCGGGTAAGTTCCACACCACTCAATACATCCTGGATGCCATTGCGCGAAGCAAGTTCGTCAACGGAATAGTTCAGCTGCGGATCCTTTTCACCGTACATTTTAGAAGCGTTCAAAGCGGTCAGTTTGGCCGGCTTCGGAGTTATCACGAAAGTCTTTTCTTGCCAACCAGCGTAATTTCCGATAGCGTCGAAACGCACCTTTGCTGTGCCGGCATCGATGTTGTTGGAATAGGTGAGGATGTAGTCTTCGCCTTCGACAAGTTTGTTGCCTTCATCTGTAATCAAGACTGCCGGCTTGTTCTCGGCACCGTTGTACTCGAAGATTTCGGTAGAAAGAGCCAATGTCGGAGAAACTGCCTGCTTTTTGGGTAGGTCATTCACGTATGTTCCGACGGTCGCTATCTTGTTGTTCAAAGAGGTCTTGAGGAAGTCCACATAGGCCCCATAATTCGACCTTTCGACATTGGAAATATCTAGGTGTATTCCCCACCTTAAACTATCCACTTTTGCCGCAACGTCCAAGACATTGCGCATGGTCGTAATGACGGAATCGATCTTGATTTTTTCTTTATATTCGTTCCATACTTTTTCCGTGGTCGCGATAAACAGCGGGGACTTGAATAGAGCATCGAAGTATATGGTGGTGTCCAGCTGGACGGGTGCGTCATCTGTTGATGCCCCGGCGTCGAAATCCCATACTGGCCCGGCCTTGAACAGGTCGTTCTTGTTGTCGTAGGTGAAATAGGCGCTCTTGGGTTCTCGGAGTTCGGTGTTGTCCATGATTTCGTTGATGAGCCAGAACTTTGCCCAGGATTCTACATCGATAATTTTCGTGTAGCTTTCGTCGGGGGCGGGGCGGTTCACGATGCTTGTCCCTTCGGCAAAATTTGGATAAAGCAGTTTTTCGAGTTTTTCGATTTTCGCATGGAAACGGTCCAGGCGGGCTTGGCCGTCATTCGAAATGGCGTCTTCTTCTTCGTTTAGCATGTAGTCGTCATTCTTGACCATGTACGGCATGTTGCGAATCGGTGACCAGAATTTTACGATTTCGTCAAAATGATTGTCCATCTCGATGAGAAAGTCCTTGTCGTCATCGGCGGTCATTTCCTCGCTTCCGTCGTCGATATTCACTCTGTTCTCGTCGGGTTTTATTGCTTCGCCCAGCCAGTAGAGACCCCTGTAGACTCCGTTAAAAACAAGGTCCACGAATTTTCCGCGCACGGTATAGTCCATCTTCAGTGTTTCGCTCAGGTAGAAAGCCATGTGGTTTTTGAGGAAACTGTTGTCATAGTAATTTGCGATTAGAACCCAACGTTTGTGTTTGGGCATGCCCATGATGCCGTTTTTCTTGTTTAGCTTGAGTGCGTAGGGCTTTTTATCCGCAAGCCAGGTCGAATTGCCGCGTCCGCGAATTGAAGTTGTGTCGTTTTTAAAATCCCATTTGGGGTTTCCGGTGTTGGCCAAGGTCAAGGTTGCCTTCTTGGTCCATTCTTCCTTTGAGGTGATTTCGACACCCTTCGGAGTGTTCACATACAGCACAGGGAGGCCTGTGTAGGCGACGGCTGCGACCGATGAGGTTACGCTTTCTTCGCCGACAGTAGCGACGCAGTAGTAGTAGCGAATACCTTTTTCCGTAAAGGCTTCGGTATCGTAGGAACTTTCAGTCGCGCCTTCGATAGGTGTGCCGTTTTGAGTCTCGGCGTTGTCAGATTGGAACCATTGGTACGAAATGCTGTTTTCGCCCTTTGCCATGGTTACGGACAGTGTCACCGCTTTGTCCTTTTCTGCTATGGAAATAGCGGCAGGTTGTTTCGTAATGGTTAATTCCGGTTCAACGGCAAGGGAGTCTTGCGCATAAACCGACGTTGCCGATATAAACGCAATAAAAATGGCTTGGCCCCATCGGGTAAGCGTTTTTTTGTTTGTTTTCTTCATATTTTTCCTTCTTTTTTTTAGGTTGTTTGAAAATATGCAAAAAAAATCTCGTGTCTGTCCACAAGGACTTTTACGTTAAAGCGAATTATTGGGGAAAATTAAGACTTTGTTCTCAATTATTTCATTTATTCAAGATTTGTTTGTTGTATCAAATGGACTTTTTTCGGTGTATCGTTATTCCAATTTGGAATAATAAAATGTTTACATTCGCTGGTTTTGCGGATTGTGGGTTTGTATCTTGGAGGTGGGGCGGTTGGTTGCCCCGATAACACGGAGGTCCATCATGAAATGCGTAAAAGTAATGTTGTTTGTAATGCTAGCCGTTCTGGTATCGACCTCTTTCGCTGCCAGGAAGGTTAAGTCAAAGTTGGGAGACATCGATGTCACATCTCAAAAAGGTGGTGGCGCGGTTGTCTGCACCGCTCACTTCGAAGACGAACTGACGATTCTCAAGGATGCTGACACGGAGGTTCTTGTGAAAGGAAGTTGCGGTCAGGGGTGGGTCGCGAAATCAAAAATCGAATATGTGGCGCAAGGCCCTGGTGATAAAACGATCACCATCGACGAATACAATATCCAGAATTGGATTGACAATCTGTCGGTATTCGATGTTCACATTGATGATGTCGAGGACTTCGAAGGGGTTACGATTGACCGTGACTTTAGAGAATACTTGACTTACACGATTGATCGCGAACAGACTGAAATGCATAATGGCGAAAACTGATTTAACCATGGAGGTGTTTAATCCGTAGAATAATCCCTGCGCAAGCGGGGATTTTCTATATTATGGGTATGAGTTTGATAAATACCATAGTCGTTGCAGGTGGTACCCACGGTAACGAACGGACTGGCGTTCGCCTTGTCCAGAAATGGATGGAACACCCGGAGTGTTATAATTCGCTCTGTAGCGCCAAGGTAGATTTGGTGCTTGCAAACCCCGAAGCGGTGCGCCTGAATCGCCGCTATCGCGATCATGACTTGAATCGCGCTTTTTCGCAGACTTGTTTGGATGTGACGGTTGATTCGCGCCTGTACGAATTCCGCCGCGCGAAGGAACTGAATGCTTTGTATGGCCCGAAGGGTGCAAACACCAAGACGGATTTGATTCTGGATGTGCACAACACGGGCTCGAATATGGGCTATTGCCTGATTCTGTCGACGCGTGATCCGTTTACGATGCGCGCCTCGGCGGTGTTGACGCAGGAATTCAAGGATGCGTGGATTTATTACCAGCCTGAAGAACGCAGTGCTTCACCGTATTTTGGAACGGTTGCGAAAGCGGATGTTTGCATTGAGATTGGACCGCAGCAGCACGGGACGCTGGATGCCGCGATTTTCGAGGAAACGGAACGCCTGGTGAAGCGTTACCTGGAATTGGCCGAGGAATGGAACCGCGGCGAATTGCAGAAACGCCCGCCGATAAAGGTGGATGTATACACGCAGTTCAAGGATTTGGGCTACCCGAAGCCGCAAGGTGGAGGCCCGATTCAGGCGATGATTCATCCGGAATTGATGGGTCGTGACTATCGCGAACTCAAGGATGGCGACAAGTTGTTCCGCACATTCGACGGCGAAGATATTTTGTACCATGGCGAAAGCCCGGTGTATCCGATTTTCATTAGCGAGCCTGCGTACTACGAAAAGGATATCGCGATGAGCCTCACCAAGAAAACAGTGGAGGAGTGGTAAGTATGGCAGACGAAAATGAAGAATTGAAGGAAATCTCGGGCGAAGAACGTCTGAAGAATTTCATGGACTTGGTGCAGAACCAGAAAAACGAACCGTGGGATTCCCGCCTTTCGGACATTCTGGATGCTTTCGAGGATTTCTTGACGTTTCGTCCGGAACCGCCGCAGGAATGGCAGGATACTTATGCCAAGAGCGGTAAGGAATTCGACTACTACCAGATCGTGCTGCCGCAGGATTTCCAGGACCCGTATGAAGATGACCTGGGCAATATCCGCAGACTTCGCAACGAGTTCGAGCGCACGCCTTCGACGATGGCGCTGGAACACGAATTGGTGAGCCGTAACTACTTCATTTTTGAAAACGGCCACGCTGAAGCGATTCCGGCTCCACGCCCGATGCTGATGCTTGAAAGCAAGGACCGCGAAGACGACGAAGAAGAACAGGAAGGCGACATTACGTGGGATTGCTGCATTTCGATTTTCCCGGATGGCAGCTACATTGCCTACAATCTGAATCACGATGACGAAGAAGAACTCGGCGAAGACTTTAAGGCCGAATTCGACAAGCATATCGATGTGCTTTCGAAGTTGCAGTTGGTGATTCCGGTGGAAGGCCGCGACTACGGTATTCTTAATAGCAGATGTTAAAGGGGAAAGTTTTCCCCTCGCTTAAGCCTCGGCTTAGCCTAAACCGCACGCTCACATGGCCGTTCCGGAATGTTCACTTAGCGGTTAGGCTTTCACCGAGTCTTTCGCTACCCTTTCCCCTAGGGGTTGGACCCCTAAAACCCCGATGGATGTATGGAAAGATTAGAAACAGAAATCTACCTGCGGTATAAGCAAATCATTGAATCGCAGGGTGTGGGAACGAGTGTGTGCGCGGGGAGCGAGTCGCCTGCGCCGCAGCGTGTGCGTATGGAAGATTTGCTGGACCGTTACGATGCTTTTTGCTTTGACGGTTACGGCACACTTTATAACCGCGGGAGCTTTGTGTACGAGGGCGCGCTGGATTGGTATACAATGCTGCGCGCCGCGGGAAAGCAGATGCGTTTGATTACGAATGCCGCGTCTGATGTAGATGAGGTCTTGGCGGCGGATGCGGGAAAGCGAGGCTTCGCGTTTAGCGAGGCCGAAACGGTTTCTTCGGGAAGTTTGCTGAAGGATTTGTGCGTAGAATTACGCAGTCGCCGGATTGGGTCTTCTTTTGCTGCGCGCCGAGATATGCACGAGGTTTATTACATCGGGCGCGAAACAGGCAAGCATGTGCTTGAAAGTTGCGGTATTAAAGCGGTGGCTCCGGCTGCAGAACCTGTGGAACCGATTGTGGCCATTTCTTCGGCGAAGGATACGCCTGAAACTTATGAGCAGGCGGTGAAGATTTTGAAGCGCTCTGGCGCAATCCTCCTGGTACTGAATTCCGATGCGTGGGCGCCGAAGATTCCGGGGGACGATGGCGTGACGGTGCGCGAGCCTGTTTCGGGAGCGCTTAGCGAAAGGTTGCGCCGCGATTCCATGTGCGAGGCGAATGGTGGCGCTGGCTGCGAGACTTTTTATTTGGGCAAGCCTTTCCCGGCGATTTGGGAGAAGGTCAAGCGGAGTTTGCCAGAAGGGTCTCGCGTGCTGATGGTGGGCGATACCTTGGGTACGGATGTGCTGGGTGCGCGTATTGCGGGCTTTGATTCTGCCCTTGTGGTGGGCAGGAATGTGCCGGCTGATGAACTTGAGGCGGATGAAAAGGTCTTGGGAATTAGGCCGGATTATTACTTGTAGTTTTTAAAGGGTTTGTTAACTCACTATAACTAAAGAAAAGGGTTTGTTAACTCACAATATTCCTTGCTTACGCAAGGTTGTGAGTTAACCCTACGGGCTTACCGCTTGTGCGGTAAGTCCTAAATTCTTTTCACGGGCTTGCGCCCACAAAAGAATTTAGTCGAACCCTCTTCGAGGGTTCTTAGAAACCCTTCCCGCCAAAAACAAAAGACCAGGTCTTTGACCTGGTCCTTTTGTTTTTTAGAGCGGGAAAAGGGGTTGTTTAATCGCAATATTCCTTGCTGACGCAAGGTTGCGATTAAACCCTTCGGGCTTGCTCTCGCTGTGCTCGTGTCAAGCTCAAAATCCGTTTTTCGCACTTCGTGCATAACCGGATTTTGTCGAACCCTCTTCTCGGGTTCAAAACCCATCCCAAATATAAAATAGAAGAGACCCGAAAGGGCCTCTTCTATTTTAGAGCGGGAAAAGGGTTTCGAACCCTCGACATCGACCTTGGGAAGGTCGCGCTCTACCAACTGAGCTACTCCCGCGAGTGTTGCTAATTTAGAAAAAATGCGGTGTTTGTAAAGGGGTAGGGCTCTTCGGGCGCGTTTATAGGCTTGATTTTTCTATCATTGAGGCATGCTTAAGTTTAAATTGATGATTGCGTGTGCCGCAGTTGTGCTTGTCTCGGCGGGGTATGCCGAAGAAAAGTCCATGTGGACTAAATTTGTGGAATTCTTTAGTCCTTCATCAACGGTAGAGGGTGATGGCCCGCTGTATGATCAGGTTCGTGAACTGGACCGCAAAATCAATCGCGTAGAGGGCAAGTATGCTCGCGAACGCCGTCCGATGAACAAGGAACGCTACAAGAAAGAACTTATTCAGTTGCGTGAAGAACGTGAGGCCTTGATGAAAAAGATTGAGGCTGAAGAAAAGAACAAGGGTAAGTCTTCGGCTGTTTCAAAGTCAAGTTCTTCTGTGAAGGCTGTAAGTTCGTCTTCGCAGGCTGTTAGTTCATCGTCTGCAGAGGTGGCTGTTGCTGTAGAAGGCTGCAAACCCGATACGGTTTATGTCCGCGACACGGTCGTGGTGCATGACACGCTTTATGTGATGCTTGCGCCGAAGCCTGAAACTGCGGCGCCTGCTGATACTAGTAAGAAGTAATGCTTCTTTGCGGGTAAGAAAGGGAGGTCCCGGACCAAGTCCGGGAAGACATTAAGGATTAATCGTAAAGCCGCGGCGGAAGTTCTCGATAAGGCAGCAGCTGATGCTGACATCGGTTTCGTATTCGGGAATGTCTTCGCGCTTGACCCACAGGGCTTCGGAAAGTTCTTCCTTTTGCATGTGGATGGTATCGTTGCCATCGAGTTCGGCGGTAAAGCCTGCAATGAGGGAGTCGCTGAAAGCCCACGGCTGCGAACTGAAATAGCGGACGTTTTTCACGCGGAGACCCGCTTCTTCCATGACTTCGCGGTGTACGGCCTGTTCCAAGCTTTCACCGACTTCGACAAATCCAGAAATCAAGAAGAGTCTCGGGTTCGGATTGTCGATGTTGTGTGCCATCAGGAGCTTGTCGCCGTTACGCACGGCCACGATCACGACAGGCGAAATTCTCGGGTAAACGACATTGCCGCACTTGGGACAAATGATGGATCGCTCGTGGTCACCGCGAATGGTCACGTTTCCGCAACGCCCGCAGAACTTGTTCAGCGATTCCCAATGAGCGATGTGAGCGGCGGTGGCGCCTCCCATTCGTTCTACGGGATTCATACCGCGGAAGGTGCGGTTGCCCATGTATTCGTAGCCGGCAGGAGCTTCTGCTTCGACGGTTGCCTTGCTGTCGTCTAAGAAGAAGGCTGTGTCGTCGATGCTAAAAAGGTAATGGCCTTCGAAGTCGGCGAGTGTTTTGCCTTCAAGCGCAAGGAGTTCGCCTACTTGCGGAATGACATAGCCTTCGCCACTCTTTTTGAGGAGCGTCTTGGATCCATTGTAACGAATGACAAAGTCGGTGACCTTGGGGTCAACGACTTTGAATTCATTATTAAAAATATGTGGTGCGATTTCGTGAATCATGAATTAGATCCTTCGACTTCGTGCTGCGCACTCCGCTCAGGATGACATTTTCTATGGTCTACTCTAGGTATGTGTAACCGTACAGGCCGCCACGGTAGATGTTCAGGAATTCCTTACCTTCTTGCAGGCTGATCTTTCCTTCCTTCACGGAGCGGGATACCCAGTTTTCCATGGTGCGTACAAGAGCCTTGTCGCTGAAGTTCACGTAGTCAAGCACGTCTTCCACGGATTCACCGTCAATCACCTTGTCGATTTCGTAGCCGCCCTTGTCGTTGCAAACAATGTGGACTGCGTTGGTGTCGCCAAAGAGGTTGTGAAGGTCTCCGAGGATTTCCTGGTAGGCGCCCACGAGGTAAACTGCGATATAGTACGGTTCGCCGTTCTTGAGCTCATGCAGCGGGAGTGTGCGGCTTACGTCGCCACCGCGTACGAACATGTCGATTTTACCGTCGGAGTCGCAAGTGACATCCTGCAGAGTCGTTTCTACAGTCGGTTCTTCGTTCAAACGCTGGATCGGCATGAGCGGGAAGACTTGGTCTACGCCCCAGCTGTCCGGCAGGCTCTGGAACAAACTGAAGTTGCAGAAATACTTCTGGGCCAACAGGCGCGGAAGTTCGCTGAGTTCATAAGGCGGATGGCGCAAGTCCTTGGCGAGCAAGTCCACTTTGCGCACAATGCTCCAGAACAGGCGTTCGCACATGGCGCGGGTGGGCAAGTCGTAATCGCCGACCTTGAAACCGTTGAGCACGTCGTCGTTCAGCTGAATGGCGTCGTGCCAGCTTTCGAGCAGGTTCTTGGGAGTGAGTCCCTTGTAAATGCCGTAAAGGTCCTTCAGTGCGTCAGGAGCGTCATCGTTGATTTCGTGAATGTTCTCGTCGAAGAATGCCTGGCCGGCTGTTTCAAGAACGTTGAACACCAGAATGGAATGGTGTGCTGCAAGTGCACGACCGGATTCCGCGATGATGTTCGGATGCGCGACGCCGCCATTTTCGCAGGCTTCGAACATGGCGTACACCACGTCGTTCGCGTATTCCTGAATGGAGTAGTTCACCGAGCTGGCGTTAGAGCTGCGGGTGCCGTCGTAATCCACGCCGAGACCGCCGCCAACGTCCACGAATTCAAGGCCCATGCCCATCTTCTTGATTTGCACGTAGAACTGCGAAACTTCACGAAGACCGCTCTTGATGTGGCGAATGTTGGTAATCTGGCTGCCCAAGTGGAAGTGGATGAGCTTCATGCAGTCTTCCATCTTCTCTTGCTTGATATAGTCGAGAGCTTCCAACAATTCAGAACTGTTGAGACCGAACTTGCTGTGGTATCCACCGGATTCTTCCCACTTGCCGCTACCGGAGCTGGCGAGTTTGATGCGAATACCGATGTTCGGACGCACGCCGATTCGACGGGAAAGTTCCACCACAAGGTGGAGCTCGTTCATCTTTTCAACGACGATGAAAATCTTCTTGCCCATCTTCTGTGCAAGGAGAGCGAGTTCGATAAAGTCTTCGTCCTTGTAGCCGTTGCAGATAATCAACGAATCCGGATTGTCCATGTTCGCAAGCACGGCGTGGAGTTCCGGCTTGGAACCGGCTTCGAGACCGATATTGTACTTTTTACCGTGGCTGACGATTTCTTCCAAGACCGCGCGCTGTTGGTTCACCTTGATCGGGAAAATGCTGTAGTAGCTCCCGTTGAAACCGTATTCCTTGCGGGACTTGTTAAAGCATTCGTTGATCTTTTCGATGCGGCTGTCCAGGATGTCCGGGAAACGAAGCAGCATCGGGGTAGAAACATCGCGGAGCGAAAGTTCCTGCACAAGTTCGTACAGGTCAATGTCCGGGCCGCCATCCTTGAGCGGGTGCACCGTGGCGTGACCCTTCTCGTTGATGTCAAAGTAATTTACGCCCCAACCTTTTACGTTGTAAAGGTCGCGGGAATCGTCAATGCGCCATTTTTTCATTTCAGGTCTCTCTAGTCAACGAGGACGGGATTGAAGTTTTCCTGCCAGGGGAGGCCGTACTTGGTGAGGGCTTCCATGAACGGATCCGGGTCGAATTCTTCGACGGTATGTACGCCCGGCTTGTTCCACTTGCCGGTTAGCACCATCATGGCGCCGCACATGGCCGGAACGCCAGTCGTGTAGGCGATAGCCTGGCTGCCGAGTTCCTTGTAGCATTCCTGGTGGTCGCAGACGTTGTACAGGTAGTAGGTCTTGTCCTTGCCGTCCTTCTTGCCCTTGAAAATGCAACCGATGTTGGTCTTGCCGACGGTGCGGGGGCCGAGGCTTGCCGGGTCCGGAAGCAGGGCCTTGAGGAACTGGATAGGCACGATGTCCTGACCCTGGAACTTGATGGGCTGGGTGCTGAGCATGCCCACGTCTTCGAGGCAGCGCATGTGGTCGAGGTAGCTCTGACCGAACGTCATGAAGAAGCGGATGCGCTTCACGCCCGGAATGTTCTGGGCGAGCGATTCGATTTCTTCGTGGTGCAGCAAGTACATGTCCTTCTGACCGACCTGGTCGAAGTTGTACACGCGCTTGATGCTCATGGCCGGGATTTCAACCCAGTGGCCCTTGCCGTTAGCGTCGGTGTCCCAGTAGCTACCCGGGGCAGAGACTTCGCGGAGGTTGATTTCGGGGTTGAAGTTGGTTGCGAACTTGTAACCGTGATCGCCACCGTTGCAGTCGAGGATGTCGATTTCTTCGATGGTGTCGAACTGGTGCTTTAAAGCATAGGCGCAGTATGCCTGGGAAACACCCGGGTCAAAGCCCGAACCGAGCAGAGCCGTGAGACCGGCCTTTTCAAACTTTTCTTTGTATGCCCACTGCCAGCTGTAGTCGAAGTAGGCGCTGAAACCCTGTTCCTTGCAGCGCTTGTCGTAGACCTTGCGCCATTCCGGATCGTCGATGTTTTCGGGTTCGTAGTTAGCCGTGTCCATGTAGTTCACGCCGCATTCCAGGCAGGCATCCATAATGGCCAAGTCCTGGTAGGGGAGTGCGATGTTCATCACGAGGTCCGGCTTATATTCCTTGATTAGAGCAGAGACATTCTCGGCCTTGTCTGCGTCGACGGCTGCAGTCGTAATGACCGTCTTTGTATTCGGGCGGAGTTCCTGGGCCAGCTTTTCGCAGTTTTCGCGATGGCGGCTTGCGATACAGATTTCGCTAAAAACTTCGCTGCAGGTGCAGCACTTCTTGATAGCAACTGTGGCAACGGCGCCACAACCGATAATCAATGCTCTTGCCATTTTTTGTTTGTTCCTCATTTGTTGAGAGTTAATCCATCGGGATGGCGATCCCGGTAGAGTATGTTGATGTTATAAATGTAGAAAAAGGCGAGTGCCATTGCAAAGCGCTTGCGCTATGAAATGGCCGAGCCGTACTCCATGCGCTACATAGTAGCGCCATGTAGAAAAAGGCGAACGGCCACTTGCAGTCTTAAAAAAAGAAAGGCGGCTTCTGTGAGAAACCGCCTTTCGTGGGACCTCCGGGACTTGAACCCGGAACCCGCGGGTTATGAGTCCGCTGCTCTAACCAATTGAGCTAAAGTCCCGATAATGGGCCAAATATAGTCTTTTTTCGGAAAAAATGTTGTATTAAAGGCCAAGTTCGCCGAAAATGAGCAGGTATTTGGAAATGGTCCTGCACCATTCGTAGTGGAATCCGCTGTAGGCGTTTACCACGCACTTGTCCCAGTCTTGTACTTCGGTCTTGTAGACGTGCACGGCGTCTTTTGCACAACGTAACATCTGGTGCGGGGCGTTGGCGTCGTCGACCAGGAATGCGTTTGCTTCGCCTGCAGTTTCGAGCGAATAGTTGGTGAGCATCGTCGAAACGCCTACGTTGCGGCCTGTGACAGGGAGCGTGCCAGCGGCCATCGCCTTGAGGATGATGGACGAAGACGGTTCACGGAGATTGGCGGCGAACAGGGCGTCGGAACCGGCGAGAGTGTCGCGGAGAATCTGCGTGTTGTCGTCGTCGCATTCAAGGTCCTGAACGCACATGACGTCGGGGTACTGCTGTGCGAAGTCCCTGTAGTAGTTCCATTCGTTGTCCAAAGACGAAATGCCCACGATGATGAAAATGTCGAGGCGCGCGATGTCCGAAAGAATCGTGGCGAGTGTTTCGGAGGTGTTGCCAGCTTCTTCGTCGAGGTGCACGTAGAGAACCATCTTGCCATCGAAGTCTACGCCCAGATTCTGCTGCAGTCGGGCGCGGGCCTTGGCCTTGGCTTCTTTGATGGGGAGGTTTTCTTGAATGTTGAAGTCCCAAACCTGGTAGCTCACACCGAACTGCACGCCGATCAGCTTGTCTGCGTTACGGTTCAGGAATCCACTGATTCCGCCGGGGAGGTTGGTGTTGAGCATGGCGTCGCGGTAGCCGGGCGAGGGGAACAGAACCTTAGTGGCATACAGGATGCCCACTTTCAAAAGGCTGACTTTACCCCAGAATTCGTAGCCGTCCATATTGTAGTCCTTGCGCGGAAGACCGATCTTTTCGATTTCGCTTGCAGGAATATGGAAGTCGTAGGTGATGTTATGGACGGTAAAGAAGAACGGAATCCTACCTGCAAAATCCTTGTAGGTAGTTTTGGCGAGCGCGCCTGCGAGGGCGCCACCCCATTCGTGGCCCAGAATGGCGTCGCATTCAAAATGTGTTTCTTTGGCGTAGGCGAGAGCGGCCGAGGCGAGGAATGCGAACCGGATGTGGTTGTCTGCGTACGGGGCGCTTTGCGGCGGACTGTAAACGTAGGGTCTGCCGAAATATTCCTCATTGTAAATATATGTGTGCAGAGGGTCCTTGTCGGATACCCAGATCTCGTAGGGCTTGTTCTGGAGCTTTTCGACACCGCTATAGACGCAGTGGTAGCTGCCCACGTCGACCATCAGGTTCTTGAAGAACGGCGAGCAGGTAAGCACCTTGGTACCGGCGCTTGCGAAAGCGTCGGTCATGCGGTTGACCGCGGTTGCCAGAGGGCTGGTCTTGCGCCAATTTCCGGCTTCGGGGCTTACGACGAGGATGTCCATTCCTGCTCAATACTCCAAATAAAAATTTACTTATAGATAAAGTTTAACATAAATTTATTTAATTATTTTTATAAAGTATAATCCCGGGGAAAGAATTCTCGGGAAAAAAGGTATTATTACTAAACAAAATCACTCAGCTGAAGGAAAATCAAATGAAAAAACTCTTTATTGCCTCTCTGGCTGCTGCCGTCGCATTCACGATGGTCGGCTGTAAGGGTACTAACGAAAAGCGCGGTGACGAACACCTTAAGGAAGGTCGTTATCGCAACGCTATCAATTCTTACCTCGAGGCTAAGAAGAAGGGTAGCATGTCCGATGAATTCTATGATAACTTCACGCTTGCTTTGGTCCGTGCTGCTGAAACCGAAGCCAAGAAGGACTTGAACAGCGATCTTATCAACGGATACTTCGACAAGGCTTCCGTGAACATGGCTGAAGTCCAGAATGCAGACGTTATCCAGGAATATGTGACGACGCTTGCCAACATCGGTAAGATGCAGGCCTCTCAGGAAGGTATGGATTACGGTACCATCGTGAACGCTTTCGCTAAGATCGATACCGCCTTGGTGACTGCAAAGGCCAAGGGGGCTGGCGAAGCTGCTGTGAAGGCTATCCGTACCGAAGCTGAAAACGCTTACGTTGCAAGAAACCTCTCCGAAGCCGTGGGCGAATCTGACCCGGTGGTGAGCGAATACCAGATTATGAAGATTGCCGAAATGGCACCGGAAAATGCTGACGTGAAGGCCGCTCTGAACAAGAGCCGTAAGGGCACTCGCGGTTACTTCCTGATCTTCGGTGAACAGATTGGCGAACCGGTGAGCCGCCGCGTTGACAAGTGGGGCTACGTGATGGCTATGCCGACCCTCAAGATTGCTCCGGGCTCTCTCTCTGCAGAACTCCAGTTCTGGGCTTCTACGGGTAACAACACTGAACTCGACCCCTCCAAGATCAAGCTCGTTTCTACCACTGGCGAAGAAGTCTTTGCTAAGGGTAACAGCGGCTGGTGCGAAGCTGAAGTGCTCGTAGGCAAGAAGGGTCAGGAAAAGATCGAAAAGAAGAAGCAGAGCTTCAAGGGCAAGGGCAAGCTGATGAACGAATTCCAGTGCTCTGTGAACGTGAGCTTCTCTTACGCCAAGTCCTTCGTGCCGGACTACATCGAATACAAGGATGAATTCGGTATCGGCCGTAAGTACCTCGGTCAGTAAGAGACCGCTCGGCTCTATCGCATACATGAAAATGTGATATCGCCTCGGTACCACCTAAAGGTGGCCATGCCCACGTAAGTGCTAAAGCACTAAGTGGTCAAAGGTCGCGAACGCCCCCGGTTAACACCCGGGGGCTTTTTCGCTCACGTAGAAATTGCAGGACTCTATTGCGTAATAGATTCTTGTTTGTGGGAAAATAAATAGAGGCTAGTTTCAGGCTGAGTTTAGGCCGACTGTGAGATTTGTAACGAACGAGCCAGGCGTTACGGGCTGGCGCTTGAAGCCCGTTAGAAGGGGTCGTGTAAGCCCGGTGCCTAATGTTTTAGGCAGGAAGGGATGTTTTTGGCGAACGAGCCCCGGTTCACTGAACAAAGTTCAGTGGCCCGGCTAGCGAGTGAGTGAAAACATCGCGACGGCTGTGTTAAATGCTAGGGCTGAAGCGAGGGGAAATCTTTCCCCTTCATACAAAAAGAGCCGAGCTTGTCGCCCGGCTTTTAATCGTTGTAAGATCGACTTAAAAACTAGCCTTGCCGCTCAAACCGAGGGAGAACCTGGCCTTGCCGAACGGGGTGTCGTCGTTGTGCTTGCCGGTGAAGTTGTAACCGTACCAGATAACGATTTCGGTGTTCATGGTGGGGTAGAGGTAGTGGTTCATACCCAGGAACTGGAAGTCGTCACCGTGAGTTTCCTTGTCCGGATCGTGGTATTCGTAAGAAACACCCAGGGTGTACTTCTTATGAATGTTGAAGCTCGGTTCGACGGCGAAGAGCATCTGGTCTTCGGTCATGAGCTGCGGTTCCGTTTCGTAATCCTTGTCGACGATAGCGTAGAAGAACGTGGCGCCCAAGTTGAAAATGGCGTAGTTCATGCTGGGTTCGAGCAAGAAGGAGTGTGTGCCCTTGCCCTTGTAAGGATGCAGGCCCCAAACGGCGTAGATGCCGTAGTTGAACTTTTCGAAGCTCTTGGAGTAATCGACTTCGGTACCGAGCACGTAGGTGTAAGGACGGTTGATTTCAGAACCGAACACCCAGTCGAGGCTCGGCTTGATGATCAAGTGTTCGTCAGTATGGTTCAAGAGCGGGAACGCATAGGTGAGGAACATGGAGAGCGTGTGGTCGGTGTCGTCAGAAGCGCCCAAGTAGAAAGCTCCTGTGCCGTACTTTTCGTTGCCGACTTCGGCGCCGAAACCGCGGAGGCTTTCTTCGCGGGTAATGACGGCGTAGCGGGAAACATCACGCCAGAAATAGTAGTTGAAAGCGCCTGCGCTGTAGGTCATGTCACCGAAAATGAGGGTGACTTGGTGGCTCACGTCCCAGCGGAACTGGACGCCGTCAAAGTCGAAGGAATTGTAGCGGCCTTCCGAACCCATGGCGGTGGAACGGGCGAGACCGTGGCGGACTTCGGATTCCTGAAGGTCACCATTCTGGTCGACAAAAGTACTATGCGTGGTTCCCATGACGACGACAGAGATGTTTTCGTCGAGGTGGGCGTGCAGGGCGAGGTCAATGTCCTGGTTTCCTGCGTTCGTGGGGTCAAAATCGCGGTCAAAATAGCTGGCATAGTCCATATTCACATCGCCGTGGACTTCAATGTCTGCAGCGAGCGCCAAGGTGGCGGCGGAGGAAATTACCAGTGGCATGATCAATTTGCGCATATCAGTTTCCAATATGATTTGAAATTTCTTGTGCAAAGATAGAAATATCTAGGCAAAAAAGCCAAATACAGCTTGTGCGATTTTTGTAAATTTGCCCATATTCCTGTTAATGAGGTTCCTAGATGTTCGATCGCATTAGGCTAATTAGGCTGTTTGTAATTATAGTGGCGCTTGCTGCGAATTGCGTTTTCGCTTTATCCGCCGACGAGGCCATGGAAAAATCCAAGGCTTGGTTCAAGTCGGGTAAGGCGTGGAACCTTGATTTTAGAGTGCAGGTGTTTTATGCGGATTCTCCGGATATAGCCTCGCAGAACGGAAAGCTTTTGGTGGCCGAAGGGGATCGCTTTGTGTTGGATATGGCTGGTATCAAGTTCTATAGCGATGGCGAAAGCCTGTGGCAGCACAATGTGGAACAGAAACAGGTGCTGATCAAGTCGGTCGAAGATCTGTCGAGCTCGTTGCACCCTTCTGAACTTTTGTTCAAGTACCTGAACTGCAGGGCAAAAGAGATTTCGGAAGGCGAATTCAACAAGCAGAAAATGTGGGTGCTGAAACTGGACCCTTCCAAGTACAAGGGACAGTTTACGCAGATGGAAGTCTGGCTTTCGAAAAAGGATTTTTCGCCCAAGCGCCTGTACACGGTTGACCCTTCCGGCAACGGCTCGTGGTATAATATTGTGAACCTTTCGGTGGTCAAGTCCTGGAAGCCTGAAGACTTTAAGTACAAGCCGGTGAAAGGCGTAGACGAAATTGACATGCGGTAATTTATGAATAGACTGTTCAAGAAATACGTGAATGCCTTGGCGCTTGTCTTTACCTTTGTTGGGGGAGCGTTTGCGGCTGAAACTTTGTTTAGCAATGGTGCGCTGAACGTAAGCGAAACGGGAAAAACGGGAACGCTGTGGGTGTTTTCCCGTGGCGATATTTATAGCGGCGTGACGCTGTTGGAACTTAAAGTGGGTTCAAACGGCGTGCAGGTGGTGGAATCTCGTCAGGACCAGATGACGGATTCGGTAACTGCGACGCAGAATGGCATTTTTAGAGACGTTCTTGCGGAACACCGTAGGACGCCTTCGATTTATGCAGGCAAGATTGGCTATGTGCTGCCGATGTTTGGCCTGGACGATGATGGCGAATATTTGCAGCCGACGGGAATTTTGAGAGTGGGCGGAATTGACAATATTTATGAAATTCCGCTAGAAGTGCCCGAAGCATTGACTGATTTGGATACGGCTATGTACTATGCCGTGAGCGGCTTTGCGTATGATTCTTCCAAGAAGCAACTTTGGATGGCCCGCGGTGCAGCTGGTCTTGGCTTGTACGATGCGTCTGGTAATAAAGTAAAGCATGGCTTGTATCAGTTGAACCTGAAAACGAATGCGCTTGATTCGGCAAAGTCGAATTACAAGTGGGAAGACAAGAAAAATCCGCGCATTTTTGATGTCAAGCAGCATCCGGAAACGGGTGACATTTGGATGGCAACATCTAAGGGGCTTTGGAAACGTAGCGCTGACGGCAAGGTGGCCAAGGTGTCTACGGCGCTTGATACGAGTGCCCGCGTGACAGGACTTTGGATGGGTGGCGACCCGCTGACGATTGTTGCCGAAACCTCGCGCATGGAAAAGGAGTCGATGAAGGGCGCCTTGTGGGTTCTCCGCGAAGGGGACAAGGATTTTGCGAAAGCCGTTTTCTTGGATACGGCCGGCAAGAAACAGAAGAAGGATATTTACGATGAAGGCGACTATACCGTGAGCGATGTAGCCTTTATCGGCAATACGGCCTTTGTGGCTGTTGCCGTTTCGGGCGGTGACGTGAGCGGATATTTTAAACTGGATTCTGCCGGAATTCGCGCTTGGGATGTGGATGACGACGGAAAGAGCGAATGGCTTTATGGCTATGCGACCGGTGCAATTGACCGCGATTTCCGCATAACCTCGATTTGTTCGTTCCCGTTGGCCAAGAATGTGACTGGCCTTGCACTTGCAACCTACGGCAACGGTATTTCTGTTTCGGCGGATTCGGGCAAGACTTGGACTCCGATTTTGAACCGCGCCAAACTCGGAAACGATCTCGGTTCTGTACGCATGGTGCCGTCGGTGATTACGGCGGGCGACCAGTCGCTTGTCTCTTACAAGGTGGGCAAGGATTCCAAGATTACGATTGATGTGTTTAGCTATGATATGCGTAAGATTCGCACGATTGTAAAGAGTGCCCCGCGTGGAGCGGATGCTTCGCGCAGTACGAACCCGAAGGAAGACTTCTGGGATGGTAAGGATAAGGCGGGCAGGCCCTGCACCATGGGCGTGTACTATGTGCGCGTCAAGGATAACCACGGCCATGTGGGCTGGGGCAAGGTGATGACCTTGGGAGGGCACAAGTAATGAAGAAGATTTTATCTGTTGTGCTGGTCCTGATGCTTACGGGTGCTGCGTTTGCCGGCAAAAAGGCGACGCTGGGTAGCTTTGACGGCTTTGTGGAACGTATGGGCGCGGGTACGCGCGAACTGGGCCGTGGTAACACGGGCTCTGCAGATACGGCGTCGATGCCTGCGGCTTACTGGAACCCGGCTATTCTTGGCTTTAGGGAACACTTGAGCTATAACCTGAACGCTGAAAAGCGCGACCTGGACCGAATGGGCGGCTCGCTTGGCCTGGAAGGCCCGGTGGGTAGGCGCATGGGCATTGGCTTTGCCATGCTTTACCGCGGAGACTTGAACTTCGACGTGATTAACGAAGACGATGAAACCATGGGTACGGCAACGCCTTACTTTACCATGATGTATTTGGGCCTTGCTTACCGTGCCACGCGTCGCGATGCATTCGGCTTGTCGTTCTCGATGAGCTACGACAACATGGACATTTCGGAATACTACGATGGGGTTGCCGAAGTGGTCGATGATTACCGCAGTCCGGTGACGGTGAACCTGAGCTGGATTCGACAGTGGAATGAAAAATGGTCGACGTCCGTGGTGATTCGCAACCTGAGCTTTAGCAAAAACTTGTCTGCCAGATGGAGTAAGAATACCAGTACTGACAACTCTGTAGAGAGTACCGAGGGTGTGCGCCCGAAGGTGCTGCAGATTGGTGTGGGTTACCGTTCAAAGATTGCGGGCTTACCCGTGCACGCTTGGATGGAAGCGCTGGATTACCAGGTGGCCGACACGCTCCTGGCCTTTGACCCCGATTTGCATGTATGGACGGGGCGTGTGGGCTTTGAATGCGAAGTGATTCCGGACGGCACGCTCCGTGTGGGTATGGATGACCTGGACTGGACGGTGGGTGCCGGCTACAAGTTCATGATTCGCATTGGCAAGAAGAAGTTCCCCTTCGATGTGAACTACGCCCTGATTTATGAAACGGAAGCGGGAATTTGGACTCCGCTTAGCTTTGGCCTGCGGGGCTATATTCCGTGATTTCAAAGATCTATATAGACGGCGTACGCAGCTTGTCTGGCTTTGAACAAGAGTTTGGACCGGGAATCACTGTGGTTCACGGACCAAACGGTTGTGGTAAGACGTCTATATTGGAATCGGTGCACCTGCTTGCGCAAGGGTTTTCGTTTAGGGCCCGCGATTTAAAGGAAATGATTGCCTGGAACGGCGACGAATTGATTTTGCGCGCCGTTTTTGATGATGCAGGCCGTGAAACGAAGCGCGCCATTCGCGTGGGCCGCCGTAGCACAGATGTGCGCGAAAACGGTGAAAGCCTTAAGTCTCCGACAGCATTCTTTGGTAACATTCCGGCTGTGGTGATGCAGCCTTCGGACATTGAACTTTTGCGTGGGGCACCCGAAGTGCGCAGGCACTGGCTCGATGAAATTCTCTGTTACCGCTCGCAGGCAAATGCCGCGGTGCTCAAGCGTTACCGCCGCATATTGCAACAGCGAAACCAATGGCTGCGCCAATACAAGCGCGAAGGCTTTGCTACCGGTGGCGATGAACTGTTGGCGGTTCTTACGGAACAGCTGGTAGACTTGGGTGCCAAACTCTGGGCCGCCCGCATTGAACTTTCTAAAGAAATCTCGCCGATTATTACCGGCTATTACCGCAAGCTTTCGGGCGGGGTAGATGAAATCACCTGTGCCTACAAGAGTTCGATTCTTAAGGAATTGGATGCTCTCGATGGCGCGGAATTTTTGGACGATTCCGAACTTGACAAGGCCGCGATGGCTGCCGATAAAGGCTCGCTCTATATCGCGTCGGAATCGGGAGCTTCTGAAGACGGCTCGGTCGATGAAAATGCCTTGCGCGAGGCTTACCGCCGTAAGCTCGCCGGTTTGGAATTTGCCGAGAAGATTCAGGGGATTACATTGTCTGGCCCGCATAAAGATGACTTGGGCGTGTGCATTGGCGATTCTGAAATGCGCACTTGCGGATCGCAAGGCCAGTGCCGCTGTGCTGCGGTCGCCATGCGTTTTGCCGCGGTCGATGTGGCGACTCGTTACCTGAGTAAACCGATACTTTTGCTGGATGATATTTTTGCGGAGCTCGATGTGAACCGCCGCGATGCGGTGGCATCGCTTATTCGCGAAAAGGCATGCCAGGTGATTATTGCGACTCCGCAGCTAGAAGAATTGCCGTTTAAGGCCGAAGCGGAAATTGAACTTGGTCATAAATAAAAAGCCCCGCGCTTGAGTGCGGAGCATTTTTCTTGAAAATCGTTTTGCTTACTTTTTCAGCAAGTCACGGATTTCGGTGAGAAGCTTTTCTTCGGCGCTCGGTTCAGGAGGTGCCGGAGGTGCTGCCGGGGCTTCTTCTTCTTTCTTACGCATGTTCTGCATGAAGCCGAGGAACTTCTTCATGACGATGAACACCACGATGGCGACAATGAGGAAGTCGATGATGCCGCCAATGAAGCTTCCGTAAGGAATGGTCACGCCTTCGGCCGTCGTGAATGCGAGAGCCTTGAGGCCTTCGCCAGCATCCTTGCCGCCGCCCATGGCGATAATGGCGGTAACGCTCGGCATAACGATGTCGTTAACGAAGGAGGTGACGATTTTGCCGAATGCACCACCGATGATCACACCGATAGCCATATCGACGATGTTACCCTTGAACGCGAAGGCTTTGAATTCTTCGAGCAGGGACGATGCTTTACCTTTGATTCCCATATTGGATCCTTTTGTTAAAGTTAAGATAAAAATATGTTTAAAATATCGCTTTGGCAAGAGGGTTTTCTAAATTTTGCACGCTATGTCATGGTTCGTTTTAGCTTTACTTTCGGCATTCTTTTTGGGGTGTTATGATCTTGCCAAGAAAAAGTCGGTGCAGGACAATGCGGTCCGTGTGACACTGTTCTTTTGCAGCGCTTTTTACGCCCTCTTTATGAGCCCGCTCCTTTTGACGGGCCATTGCGAAAGCTTACCCTTGCAAAGCCACATTTACCTGTTCGGCAAGGCGGCCATTGTTGGCGGTAGCTGGATTTTGACCTATAACGCTCTTGCGCACTTGCCGCTGAGTATTGCAACGACGATTCGCGCGTTAGCGCCAGTGTTTACGATTTTTATTGCAGTGACATTTATGGGCGAGCGCCCGTTTGCGCTCCAGTGGATAGGTGTTGCCATTTGTATCTGCTCTTATGTGGGCTTAAGCCTTGCGGGTCGTAAAGAAATGGGGCATTTCTTTAGCAACGGCTGGGTGATATGCATGGTGTTAGGTACGCTCTTGGCGGCGTGCAGTGGCGTGTATGACAAGTTTATTCTGCAGCGCATGAACTTTGACCCGCTTACGGTTCAGGTGTGGTTCAGCATTTACATGGCTCTCTGGCAGTTTGCCATTTGCGCGGTCACGTGGTTCCCGACGCGCCACAAAACGACTCCCTTTAAATTCCGCTGGTCCATGGTCTTGGTGGCGGTACTCCTGATTGTGGCGGACCGCTGCTATTTTGTGGCAGTGAGTGACCCTGACGCCTTGATTTCGATTATTACGGTGTTCCGCCGCTCTAGCGTGCTGATTTCGTTCTTTGCTGGTTTACTACTTTTCAAGGAACGCAAGAGCAAGATGAAGTTTGTTGCCTTGCTAGGCGTGATTCTGGGTATTTGCTTGATTGCGCTTGGAAAATAAAGTCTTGGTTTGATGATGATTGGAATTACAGGAACAATTGGTGCGGGAAAGTCGCTTGTCGGTCGCATTTTGCGCGACCGTAAAATCCGCGTGATTGATGCGGATGTGGCTGTGCATCACTTGTACCGTGACGACAAGAATCTGCGGGCGGCGATTGCCAAGGAATTCGGCGAGGATATGTTGACCGAAAAAGGCATTAGCCGGAGCCGTATGGCCGATTTGGTCTTTAAGGATGCTTCTGCCAGAGGGCGCCTAGAGGCGCTTGTTTACCCGGTGCTTACGCAGTATCTGCTCCGTGCAAATCCGGCGTTTGTAGAGGCAGCCTTGTTCGAAAACGTGCCGGATTTAGTGGCCAAGCTTGATGAAATCTGGGTGGTGAGTGCTGCCCGCGATGTCCGCAAGAATCGCTTGGTTGAAAACCGAGGCTTTAGCGAAGCGGATGCAGAGCGCCGTATTGAATTGCAGTCGGCGAAAGATAGCGAAGGAGAATGGCGTAAGCTATTTCCGGGCAAGAAAATTCGTTTTATTGACAACTCTGGCGACGAAGCGCAATTGCAGAATGCAATTAAAAATATATTGTAAAAAAAATGAATTTGCGTTAGCAAATTCGAATCAGTGTGACAAAAAAGATTCTTGAGTATGAAACAAATGCAGCATCAAATGATGCTGCATTCGTTTTGTATTGGGTGGGATTGGGAGGTTCTTGTTTCAGTTAGCGGACTTTTTTGCCGCTGATGCTGAAGTAACTCTTGATTCCGTTTCGGTTGGTGTATTCTACCTGAACCTTCTTGCCGCGGAGCACAAGACGCTTGCTGCTTGCTTGCGGAGCAATCTTGATGTTATTGCGGGCGGCCGGAATAGAGGTGAGTTCGTACTTGGCTGCGACAGGAGCCTTGATGTCGTAGGACTTGCCTGTGGAAGCAATTGCCTGGAGACTGCCGATTACGAAGGCGAAGGGAGCGTTCCAGTTGATTGCGACTTCGTTGGTGGCGTAGCTGCAAGAGTTGTCGTAGTAGGATTTTGCGACGGCGTTGGCGTCGGTGTAGCTTTTTGCGCAGTCGGTTGCAGAGGCGTTCGGACCACCGGCAATCATTCCCGGAACAGGAGCTTCGATGCTGTCTGCTTGACTCGGGCGGTGGTGAGGATTCATGGTCGGGTTGACGCCATAGCCAGTGAGGTAAGACCTGTCAAGCGGATTGCGACCCAAAATGTAGTCCACAATGCCTCGGGCGGCGTTCAGGTACTTTTCGTCCTTTGTCAAGATGTAGGCGTGAATGAGGACCATGCCCTTGTTGGCTGCAATTCCGTTGGAACCCCAGTTGAAGTCGCTCTTATCGAGAGCAACGCCGTAGCCGTTGTTTTCGAGGCTATTGACATATTTATCTGCCATCGTGGTGATGATGGCGGTGGCGGAATCGACCTTTTCGGCATCAAAGACATCGGGGTTGGTGGCGATGGTGAAAACGCCGAGCATATAGTTGTTCTGCCAGCTTTGGAGAGCGGCCTTCTTGTTGTTGATGGGGAGAGCCTTGACTTCGTTGATTACGGAGGTGTCGCCACTGACGCGGTACATTTCGATACTTGCCCAAAGTCTAGAAGCCCATTCGACAGAACCGGTGTAAGAACCTGTGCTCACGTCACGTGGCTGTTCGTAAATATCGTAGGGGTGAGTCAATGCCCAATTGCGAGCCTTTTGGGCGGCGTCAATGCACTTCTGGGCGAATTCAGGATCGTAGGGCTTGTAAATTTCAGAGGCGAGTGCTACAACACCTGCAAAGTCCCAGGAAGCTTCGATGCCTTTACCGATAGCAAAGCGCTGGGCGGTTGCCTTGGCGGGCATGATGGTGCCGGCGAACTGCTTGGTGGTGAGCTTGTGGAACACACCGCCGTCATCGTCCTGCATAGTAAGCATCCAGTCCAGATTCCAACGGATTTCGTCCAGAAGGTCGGGAATTTCGTTGTTGCTTTCGGGAATGTTCAGCTTGAGGGTGTCGTAGTATTCCTTGTTCTGCTGGTAAAGCTGAAGGAGTGTGTAGGTAGAAATGCCGGAGTTCACGATGTACTTGCCGTAGTCGCCAGCATCGTACCAACCCTTGGCACCGTTAAAGGTTGCTTCGGTATCGGTCTTGCCGGTGGAGGGGTGGTACTTGACGGCGGTATCCGGGTGGCCTGCGGCGCGGGCGTAAATGCCTGCGTATTCTTCTTCGAGGGCGGTTGAGGCGCGCTGGAAATAGAAGAATTTGATAGAGGCCTTTCCGGCTTCTTCGAGGGCCTTGTCGCCAATGGTAATGGGGTGGCCGATGGGTTCGTCATCGATATAGGCTTGGTACTTGCCTTCGGTTTCGATTTCAGAGAAATCGACCAAGGAGGCGGCGGTATCGCCTGCAGGAATCCAGACTTGGGCCTCGGGGGCAGTCACTTTTAAGACTTCGGTGCCACTAGAGGTCTTGAAAACGATTTCTTTGCCTTCGGCGCCAACAACGGCCATTTGCTTTTGACCCTTGGTCAAAAAACCGACCTGGTTGTGGTAGGCCGTGGCAGCGAAGAGGCTACTTGCGCTCAGTGCCGTAATCGCAAGCATTGGGGGAAGAATTTTTCTGAACTCCATAATAACATCCTTGTTTGTTGTCTATAAATCTAGACCATTTGAAGAATAGTAGGTAGGGGGCGGAGGGTAGAAAGTGGTTACGGCTGAAAACTAATGAGAGACGCGAAAATGTTATATTTGCGTCGTGATTTATGAGCTCCGTATAGAAAAGATGGTGCAAGGCGGCGAAGGAATGGCCCGCCTGCCCGATGGACGCGTGTGTTTTGTGCAAGGTGCGCTTGCGGGCGAACTTTGTCAAGTGGAAATCTTGCAGAATAAGAAGGATTTTACGCGGGGTCGGGTGATTAAAATCACGGAAAAGAGTGCCGACCGCGCGGAGCCGAGATGCCCGCTTTATGGCAAGTGCGGCGGGTGCAGCTTGCAACATTTGGAAAGTTCAGCACAGGCCGCTTGCTCGGCGCTTGTGGAACGCGAAAACTTCAGACGAATTGCCCGCATTGAATTGCCGGAAGATTTCAAGATCCATACGGGGCCTGCATGGGGCTATAGAAATCGTGCCCGAGTGGTAATCGCCCGCGCTAAAAGTGGAAAAGTCAGCTACGGATTTCGCATGCAAAAGAGCAACGGAATTATTCCGTTTGCAAACTGCCCGGTGTTGACGCCTGCGCTCAATGAATTCTTGAAACAGAACGCTTCGCGGATCTATGAAGAATTTGTTTGTAATTCCAAACGCCCGCCCAAGAATTTTGAATTGGATGTGAATGTATTTGATAACGGAGCTGGCAAGGTCAGTTATTATTACAAGGGAATGCCTTCTGCCGACTTTGAAAAGAATTCCGTGAGTATCGTTGAAATTGCGGGCAAGAAAATCCGCTCGGATGCCTCGGTGTTTTTCCAGAGCAATTTGGCGCTTTTGCCGGAACTTGTGACTGCTGTGCAGAATGCAGTTGACGAAGGCATTGCAAGTGGCGAAGCGAGTGATGCCTGGCTCATAGACTTGTTCAGCGGAGTCGGATTCTTTGCTGCGATTCTGAAGGACAAGTTTAAAAAGGTGACGACCGTAGAACGTGACGATGGCTGCTTGACGCATGCCCGTGTGAATTTAAACGGGGGCGTTACGGGGGTGTCCCCCGTCCCCATTAACATAGAGAATGTGTCTGCCCCCGCAGAAGATTGGCTTGCCGAAAACGTGGTGGATGTTCCTGCAACCTTGATTGTAGACCCTCCGCGGACAGGACTTCCGCCGACTGCGCTAGAGGCCATTGCCAAAAGCTCCGTGAACCGCCTGATTTACGTTTCTTGCGACCCGGTGACGCTTGCGAGGGACTTTGCCAAGTTCCGGGATGCCGGTTTTGCCCTGAAAAAGGCCGAAGGTTTCGCTTTTTACCCCCAGACACCCCATTTAGAAATGTTGTTTGTGCTTTCGAGATAGCCGACAAACTAGTATTTTACTAGTTTAAAAGTGCATACAAGGAGGCATGTATGAAAAAATGGTTCGTTGCATTCATGGCGGCGATGGCTAGCCTGTTTGCAGGATGTTCGGTTGAGGAAACCGCTATCGTATGCGGAAGAGAATGGAACCCGGCCCTTGATGTCGTGGCCGATACCATGAGCGAGTTCGAAATGAGGGACCCGCTGATTGTCCAGTTCCGCTACGGAAAGAGCTTTGACTTTTCAATGCTCAAGACGACCTTCTACGAAGGCACGATTGCCCACAAGGGCGAAAAGATTTGGGACCACGAAGTGGCCGTTAGTGACAAACAGTGGGTTTATACGCTGCAGGGCAAGTCTCGCCATCATATGGGCGTGATGACCGCCCGTGAACTATGTCGCAAAAAAGAACCGGGCCCGGTTGTCATTGAAGTCAGTGGCGATGGCAAGGTGCTTTTGTCCAAACAGATTCTACTTACTAAAAATCGGTAATTCATGAAGAAAATTTTATGTGCAGTCACAGCTGCCCTTGTACTTGGCGGTTGCGGTGAATCCAAAGTGAACGTGAGCTATAAAGTGGACGCCCCTGTTGTGGTGGAACTTTATGCCGAAGGATATTTTTCGACAATTGACCTGAAGGGTAACGAACAGATGGGAACGGTGACGGCCGCTTATGCGAACCTGACATATTCCAATGCAGGCGATACCTTGAAGGTGCACCGCGATTACGTGATGGACAAGTCTCGCGGATACTTGAAGAACTACATGCCTTCGGAACTGGCTTGGCGCGTTAAGTCTGTGGATGTGGCTGCCATTGATCGCGAAGTGAAGACGATTGAAGGCCTTGAAGATGGATACGATTCCCTGCTTGCCCGAATCCCGATGCCTGAAGTGTGGCGTAAGCAACTTTTGAATCCGGATTACAAGCCGCATTTGAAACGCCTGGAAAAGCACCGCTGGGAAATGGACCACATGCTTTTGGGCGAAGTGCCGACCAAGGGTAACATTACGCAGATGCTCAAGGATCAGGGACGCTTGAACTTTGCCTTGATTCAGGTGGACTCCGTGGTGGTGAAGGGCTTTGAAAATCGCGACCATCGTCGCTGCCTGGATTACATTGTGTACTTGCAGGAAAAGGAAAGTTTCCCGTATTATATTTGGGAACAGCATGTGAATAGTGGCATTGTCCCCGAAGAATTCAAGAAGTACAATAAGGGACTCAAGGCGGAATACCAGACTCAGTTTGAAGTGATGATTGACCCGACGACGGGTGTTCCCTGCCAGGAACGTGAAGTCAAGGTCGGTACGCACACGATGGTGAATCCCGACACGAAGGACACGACGACCTTCAAGAGCCTGATAACGCTCGAAAGACTGTATACGATCAAGAAACCGGAAGAGAATGAATAATTAGTGATGTGAGATGTGTAATTATTAATTGTTCATTATTCATTTCACATTTCACATTTTAATGGCCTATGCGTAAGTTTTTTTGTGTACAATTGTTTTTCCTTGTGGCTCTTGCCATGGTGGGCTGTGCCACGCATCCGTCGCCGCAACAGACGATGGTTGATGACCGTTATATGGTCTATAAGGAAATGGAAAAGGCGTACCGTGAAGCCGAAGAAGATTACCTGAACTTGCTCTTTAATATCGAGCGTATGCCCGAAGAAGAAGAGTTGTGGATCATGAAGCGTGACAAGATGCTTGAGCTGATGCAGCTGAAGGAACTCATGCTGAATGCCCGCAACGAACTGGACCAGGCCATGCAGGAATGGGAACGGCATATGCTGGACTTGCAGGCTGAACAGAAGAAGGCGCAGGTCAAGCCCTATAATCCGAATTTTACGGGTAAAGATGGCCAGCGCACAAGTCCGGGACAGTTGCTACCCGGCGAAGTCAAGCCCAAACAAAAATACGGCGAACTCTAGCTCGCCGCAGATCCTGCTACAAATTCCTGGCTTACTGCCAGCTGTTTATGACTACATCGCAAGGCGAGAGTCGCGGACAAACCGAAGGCTTGTACATGACCGAGCCTCAGATGTAGCGGTTAATAGTTGGCTATTGCCAACTATTGACAAACCCCATTCCAATGGAGAACTTGATTCTCGTGGGTGCGATGCTTTCGGGAATTGCCGGAAGGTCAATCGGCGTGAGCTTTTCGCCGCCGTGCAGGTTCTCGTCTTCGCCGATACGGCTCAGGCCGCGGGCGAGCGTAAGCGAGATGTCGAACGGCACGCTGTAGAAGATTCGGTTGCTCATGCGGAAGGTGAGGCCCACGGAGCGGTCCCAGAAACGGTGGTCGGTGAGCTTGTCGGTGTCAAACCACTTGCCGTTCCAGGCGGCACCCATTTGCGAGAACAAGTCGATGTAGAAACTGCGGGTTTCGAAGATCCAAGCGCTCTTACGCCAATCGTCGTACACAGGGTACAGGTAATGGAGTTCGGCGATGGCGGTGCGCATGCCGGCGAGCGTGTAGTTTTCGGCGTTGCGCAAGTAGGGATAGCCTTCGAGGAATAGAGCGTCGTAGTAGTAAGAGTCGAGAGTGTCTTGCTTGGCGTCGGTGCTCCACTTGTACACGCCAGCGATTTTTCCGCCGGCCGCAAGGCGGGCGCCAGTGAGCGGGCTCTGGATGCTACCGTAAAGATTCAGGCCGACTTCGTTGATGTGGAAGTTGCGGTACTTGGGCGTGATTTTGCCGTTAGAGTTGACCGTAAAGCTTTCGGCGAATGTTCCCGGGCGGTACAAGTCGGAATTGGAGGACTGCAAGTAGAGACGCATCCCGTTGCCTTGGCCGTTGATTTCGGAGCCTTCGGCATGGTCGCCATAAAGGCCGAGGGCGATAAGCATGCTCAAGCGTTTCTGGTAAGTCCAGTCAAAGTTGCTTTCGTAGAGGTTGAAGTTTGCCCAGTCGTAGCCGACCGCGACTTGCAAGGTGTCGATGCTCTTGAAGATGCTGTAACCAGCGCCAGCCATAATGGCCTGCATCGGAATGGCGTAGTGGGTGATGCCGATGCTGTCGCCACCGTTGGCACGTACATCTTCGTAGCGGAGCGTGTCCTTGCTGGTGTAGTTGGCGTAGGTGTAGCTGAGCGAGAGGTCAATAGGCGTGCTCTTGTTTTCCCAGGAAACGAAGAATTCTTTTTCTTGTTCGGGATTGAGACCATCGCCGTTAATGTAGTCAATGCCGTTGCCGAGTTCCAGCAAGAATCCGATTTGTACGGTGTTCTTCTTGAGTGCGTCGCTGATGATGGCGGCAAGGCCCGCCTTGACTTTGAGCTTGCCGTCTCCAAAGACGGTGAGGTCGGGAGCATTTTCGCTGAATACAAGCATCGGAACAAATAGCGGAATGTTCGGGATGGGCTTGTAGTCGCGCTCGATGCCGGCGAATTCAATGTCGGCAATTTCAAGAGGCTTTTCTGTGCGGGCGGGAAGTGTGCCGCGAAGAGTAATCTGGGCGTCCGCAGGTTTTTGCGTGACTGTGCGTGTAGTGTCTGAAATTTTCAGAACGGAATCGCGGAGGGCAACGGCGGGAATTTTTTTGCAAGAGTCGCTTGCTGTAGAATCTTCGCAATTCCATGTGGTGTCTGCAACTTGAATAACGCTGTCGCGCTCGGTCACGGTTACGGTGGTGTCGTTGACCATCGGGGTTGCGCCGTAGGCCATTTTATAGAGCGAGAAACCGTCCTTGTCGTATTCGGTAAAGTAGAGCGTGTCGCCTGCAAGGGCCGGAGTGAATGCGCCGCCGAGCACATTTGTGAGCGGGCGCTCGGCACCTGTCGAAAGAGTCTTTTCGAAAAGGTTGAAGATTCCGTTTCGGTTGCTTGCGAAAACAATTTTGTCGTCGTTAATCCAGTTTACATCGCGTTCGTCAAAGCCTTCGGTTGAGACAATCTTGAAATTCTTGCCGTCGCTATCGATGATGGCGATGCCGCGGGTCTTATCGTCAAAGAATCCGAAAGCGATGCGCTTGCCGTCGGGGCTGAACTTGGGACTGTAAATATTGTAGTAGTCAAATTTGGAATCCGGTACAAAGAGGTCTACCGGATCTTCAGAGGTGTAATCCTTGATGTCTTTCGGGTACGGAACCTTGGCGAGTTTGAAGCGCGTGCTGTAGGGCTCACGCATGGCGAAGATGACTGTGGAACCTTGCTTGTCGATGGCCGGATACACGGCGTCGGCAAGGTAGGTGACTGTTACAGAATTCTTGTTGGTGTCGCTTACGGCGATGTCAAAGTGGGCATGGCCATCTTTGTCGCGGTTCTGGTAGCTTACGTAAGCGAGCATCGGGCCTTGCACGCTGTCTTCGAAAATATCGATGCCCTTGTCAAGCCAGGGCTTTTTGAGTTTGAATCCGTGCTTAGCGTAGTCGCCAATTTCAATCGTAGAATCTGCGGCTTCGTTTTCGACGGTGATTTCGCCGATTTCAACGCCATCGACAACTTCGTCCTTCTTGCTTGTGTCTTTAGGCTCTAGCGGCATCTTGAAAAGTCCGCCGTCGAACCAGAGCCCGCCAAAGTTTGAAACGCCGTAAAGGTTTTTGCCAGCGACCACCGGGAAGTCTTGCCAGAAGGATCCTTCGGTCATCTTGGTGCCTTCCACAAGCGTGCCCAGGGAATCGCGTTGAGCCTTGTATTGTTCGGTAATGGCTTTTTTCCAGTTGTCGTAGAGTTCCTGTTCGCTTATGCCGAGAACCTTCTTGATGGCGCCGTCGAGCGTGAGCCTGTTGTACTTGGACATTTCGTGCCAAATTTTAGGCATGGCGTCTTCGCCATAGGTGGCACTAATGTAGCGTACGAGCGAAAATCCCTGCGTGTAGGGACCAAGTTCGGCAAACAGCGAGTTGTCCGAAAAGTCGTGCATGTAGGGGAGTGTGAGGAGAGAGTCGTTCAGGGCGGCCACGCGAAGCAACATGTCGCGGTGGCTATCCCAAGCGTCAAAGCCCATGCGGCTCGATTCGTATTGCGCTGTACCTTCGGCAAGCCAGAGCGGCTGCAGCGTGAAGGGAATCATGCTTGCGAAATCTTGCGTGGTTCGTTCGTTGTAGTAGTCGGTATAGCTGACTTGCAGACCGTAAATGCTCGGTTTGAACTTGCTTGCGTTTTCGATACTGACCAAGTGGCTGAATTCGTGGGTGACCACGTCGGAAAGCCAGCCGTGGCTGCTGCGGATTTTAAAGTCCCAGTTGGTGAGCCAAAGGTTAATCGAGTTTTCGCTCGGAATGGCGTTGCCGTTACTGTAAAGGGCGTTGTTTAGCGTTGCGCTGACGCGGCCGGGTAAATCGTGATGGTAACGGCTTACGACAGAATCGTAGACCGCCTCGGCGTAGGCGGAAACTTTTGCAGCATGCGAACTGTATTCGGCCGGGTAAATAAAGTTGAAGTGGTCTGTGCTTGCTGCCTTCCAGCGAATGTCGCTATTGTTGCCATAAAAACCATTGGCAAAGGCTGCTCCAACACATAAAAATAAAAGGCTCGAAATAGACGCACGCATAGTGTTCAAAATATACAAAAAAGGGGGGTAAAAAAGCCGCGCAACCTGTAATGGTTGCGCGGCCCATGGAGCTAATGATGTTGAAGTTTATTATTCAGCGGCGCCGAGGCCAAGGGCCTTGTCGATACCGTCGATGAGCTTGGTTCCCTTGAGATCACCTTCGAACAGCGAGAAGTTGCCGGTGTAGCCCCAGTGGGTCCAAGGAATCTGGAGCGTGTCGCAGATTTCGCGCATGGCGGTCAGGTAGTTCAAGCGGTCCTGAGCCGTGGAGCGGAGGTTCAATGCGCCGAATTCGTTGATGATAACCGGAACATTGTTGGTTGCTGCCCACTTCTTGGCCTTGAGAATCTGTTCCATGATGGCTTCCTTACTGCCAGTCTTGTAGTAGTTCTTGATATTTGATTTTACGTAACTCTGAGTGCTCTTGGTGACACCGAAGTCGCCGGAAACCGTAGACCACTTGGCCGGATCGTAGGGGAACGGGATTCCCTTGATGGTGGCGTAGTCGGTCCAGGAACCACCCTGGTGGGTGAAGGCGAACGGTTCATAGGTGTGAATCACGTAGATGATGTTGTCGTCGGTGAACGGGGTGCGCTTGGCGAGCAAGCTGATAGAATACCACTGGGCATCACCAAAGAGAATCGTGTGTTTCTTGTCGACGCTGCGGATGGAATCAATCATGGCCTGTGCGGCAACGGTCCACTGGGCGGCGGTTACCTTACCTGCGCTCATGTCAGGTTCGTTCAGCAGTTCGAAGAAAATGTCTTCGCGAGTGTTTTCGGCATAGTGGGCGGCTACATGCTTCCAAGTTTCAGCCATCATTTGGATATACTTGTTATCCTTGGCGCTGGTAGCGTTGTAGCTATTGTCATATTCGTGGTAGTCAATCACGAACGAAATGCCATGTTTGCCGGTCCATTCTACGAAGGAATCGAGAACGGTGAAGAGTGTGCTGTCGTCAAAGGCGAGCTGGACGGTTCCCGTGGTATCCTTGACAAATTCGTCGCGGTTGGTGGCGTACAGGTCAAGGTCAATCGGCAAACGAAGGCTCTTGATACCGTTGTCGGCCAAAAGCTTGATGTCGGTTTCGTCAAAGACGAATTCCTTGAACTTGCCGTCGGCATTTTCGAGCCAGTTCGTGAAGTTGATACCCTTGTTCAGGTACTTCATGGCCTTTGCCTGCAGCGGGTTCGTGACCGTGATTTCGGCTTCGGTGAATTCGATCTTCGGAATGACCGGGTCGTTGATGGTCATGTCGGGCTTGTCCGCTTCGACTTCAGAAGTGTCTTGCAGGTAAATGTTGTCAATAAAGAGCGAATCGCTAGTGACCTTGGCGTTACCCTTGGCCTGGAAGCTGATTGCCTTGATGTGCTTGGCATCGAATGGGACTTCTACGCCCCAGCCGCCTTGGACCAAGTCCTTGAAGCGGATGACGGCCTGGGTCCAGGTGCGAGAGGCCTTGACCTTTGCCAGGTGAACGTCGTAGTCCGTGACATCGGAAATTTCGATATGGACTTCGTGTGCGCCACCCTTGTACCAGTAGGTAATGCCACCGAAACGACCGTTGGCATCGTCTTCGGCAACCTGAATGCCCCAACCCACATACGGGTCGTATGCGTATTCGCCCTTGTCGAGCGTGTAGTTGACTTGCAGGGCGTATTTAGAACCATTGTTAACGGCGCCGGCGATAATGTCACCGTCTTCGTTTACAGGGGTCGTGATGACAGAGGCTCCGTCGTTGTCGTTATCGTTATAAGTGTACCAATAGTTGTCGATGGTTGCAGAATGATTGTCGCCATCTTCGAAGTCGTCCACCAGGAGGCCCTTGCCTTCGGTAAGCGTGATGGGGCCTTCAGGCGGAAGGGTAGACGGATCCACAGTCGGATTTGTCGCTGCAGATGAATCGGTTGGATTAGTGGTAGAATCTGCCGGAACCGTGGTGGAATCCGTCGGAAGCGGGGTGGGTATAGTCGTCGAATCAGTCGGATTAACTGCCGGTTCGTCGGGGGCAGCCGACTTGCTGGAATCGTCGCCGCAGGCACTCAAGAAAAGAAGCGCTGCTGCAGAGAGTGCTAAACTTGATTTAGTTTTGAAATTCATGTGAACCTCATTGTGTTTGAAACCTTGGGTTGTCCCAATTCCCTTTTTGCCTTAAATCTATTATTAAATAGACAAAATGAACTTAGTAAATTGGCTTGTTTTTGCATGGGTGTATCGGGTGTGTTGCGTCTTTTGGGGCTTTTTTTTGCTATTATTTCGTTTAAATGCGCTTTTTTTCCGAGAAATACTACGAATCCATTTGCTTTGTCCGTAAGGAAAAGCCCGTGGATGTGTGTTGGGAATCACAGAAAAATCCGGATCGCCGTTATAAAGGTTGCAACCGAATCGACTTGCATCAAGGTGAAATTCCTGCATTCGGTTACGTGTCTGGCGATAATTTAAAACCGGTGGGCGTGTACGTTGTCGTGCGAGGCCGAAAGGTGCCCGATGGCGTTTATGCTTATGATGCTGTAGGCAAAAGCAAGGTTCCCGATGTGGTGGGGCAATTGGTTCGCGTGGGTGGCCGCGAAGAAATGAAAAAGATTGTGGTAGCCTTCCCGGACAAGGATTTTGCAGAAGAAGCGCCGCTGCTTTACATCTTTACAGGTCTTTTAGAACGTTCTGTTTGGCATTATAGAGAATCGGCTTATGCGCAGGTGATGCAAGATGTGGGCGCCTGTGCTGCAAGTGTCATGCTGCATTCAAAATCCAAGGGCGCCAAGGTTTTTGCGCTAAGTGGATTTGTGGATGACGAGATTGCGGTTGCGCTTGGCTTGCCCTCGACAGAGATTCCCTTGGCCGCTTTGGCGGTGTTCCCGGAATATAGCGAACTTGCGTTTGATTCGGTAGACGAAGGGGTTGGTGAAACGGCTTATTCCAACCGCAGCGAAATGGAACCGGATGTAGGCTACGATCCGGCCCGATACCCGGCTTTGTTCATGCGTCAGAACCGCGCCGAAAACATTACTGATCTTACGAAATGTATTCGCATTCGTAGACTTTCGGCCCAGGCGTATCCGGGCGAAGAATTCCCGCTGACGCCTGCCAAGTACGATGCGGCAAGCTATTTGAGCAAGCTTGAAGATATTGAAATGTCTTCGAGGAATCAGCACCCGTTTAGAAAAGTGGGTTTTGACCTGGATGATTTTTCGAGTATGCTCCGCTGGCTTGAAGTCGGGCAAATCAATTTGTTCGGTGCAGGGCTTCTAAAAATCTGGGTGATCTCCTTTGACGTGATGTTTGTGTACCCGGGTGTTTATCGCTATGTGCCTGTTCGCAAGTCGGTGTTTATGCAGTCGGCGATTTTGAATATCAAGAAGTTTGCCAAGTGCCATGCAGTGCCCGAAGTGGCCGAGAATACGGCGTTTGCACTCTTGCTTACGGCGGATTTAAACGAATCTTGCAATTTGCTTGGTGAACGTGCTTATCGCTACATGAATTTGAATGCGGGCTATTTAGCGCAATCAATGAACTTGTCGGGGCAAATGCTTCGCAAGGCGACTCGCTGTGAGCGGTTCTTCTATCACGATGAACTGAAAAAGTTGTGCGAAATCCCTGAAGGCGAAAGTATTATCGCTGAAATTCTGGTGGGAAAGGTCTAAAATCTTAAATCAGGCTGATGATAATCGGGGCGACGATGGCGGTAAATAAGCCCGCAACTCCGATAGAAAGGCTGCTCATGGCGCCTTGAACTTCACCCATTTCCATCGCCTTGGTGGTACCGAGTGCGTGGCTTGCGGTACCGATAGCGATTCCCTGGGCCACCTTGTGCTTGATGCGGCAGAATCTGCATACGGCAGGAGCGGCCACGGCGCCCGTGATTCCCGTGATGGTGATGGCAATAATGGTAACAGGCGGAATGCCGCCGATTTGTGCCGACACCACAGAACCCATAGGAATCGTGATAGATTTGGGCAAGAGCGAAAGCATGAGAGTGTCGCTCAGGCCAATGAGTTTGCTTGTGACTATCACGCAGGCAAGCGAGGTGAGACTGCCCGCAAAAATTCCGGCGAGAATCGGTTTCCAGAATTGTTTGAGCTTGGAAATTTGCCTATAGAGGGGGACAGCAAGTACTACGGTGGCGGGCGAAAGCATGACCGAGATATAGTCTCCGCCCACATTGTAGCTTTCGAGGCTGATTCCAGTAGTAAGCAGGAATCCGACAATCAGAATGTTTGCAATTAGCAGCGGGTTCAAGAAGGAATACTTGAATTTTTTGCTAATCGTAACGCCGATTTCGAAGGCGACGAGCGAAAGCAAAATTCCGAACAGGGGAGAATTGATGATGGCGTTCATTTTCCGCCCCCGTTTGATTCGTTATGGGATGTTCGCTTGGCAATGCGTTCTGCACGCAATGCCAAATTTTCGCGGTATTCCTGCTTGCGAATGAATAATTGCGTAATGCGGCCGCCAACGGCTATGGTGACGAGCGTGAAGGCGACGCACAAAAACAGGAGCAGGGGCCATTTTGAAAGGACTTCGTCGCCGACGGCCATGATGGCAATGCTCGGCGGTAAAAAGAAAAGCGCCAGGTGGTTCAGGAAAAAACTCGAGACGCCCGAAATCTGCTCCGGCTTGATTGCTTTTGTACAAAGTAATACGAGAAGTAGGACCATGCCGATAATGTTCCCCGGGAGGGGCACGCCTACGATGCGGTGGAGGAATTCCCCGGCGACGCAAATGGCGAAAATGACGGCAAGTTGGAGCGGTATTCTCATTTCGGGCGTAAATGTAGAAAAGTATATTCTATATTTCATGCTATGAAAATCGTATTTATGGGAACGCCGGAATTTGCGGCCTGTTTTTTGAAGCATCTCAAGGAATCTGATTTTGCAGACGTGGTGGCTGTGGTGACTCAGCCCGACAGGCCTGCAGGGCGCGGGCGCGTGTTAACGCCGCCGCCAGTCAAGCAACTGGCGCTCGAATACGGGCTCCCCGTACTCCAGCCGACTGATTTGAAGGCGCCCGAATTCGAGAGCGACCTGCGCGCTTTCGGTGCGGATTTGTTTGTGGTTGTTGCCTATTCGATTTTGCCGAAGAATATTTTGGCGGTTGCAAAGCATGGCGCTGTGAATGTACACGGCAGCTTGTTGCCCAAGTACCGCGGTGCTGCCCCTGTGCAGCGTGCGATTGCCGACGGCCTGCCTGAAACAGGCGTGACTGTTTTCCGCCTGGATGAAAAGATGGACCACGGTCCGATTCTTGCTCAGAAGACGGTGGTGATTGACCATCAGGATACGACCGCAAGCCTCTTGGAAAAGATGGTGGCGCCTGGCTGCGAAGCGCTGGACGATGCCATTCACCAGTTGCTCGAAGGCCGCGAAAAGGACTTGACGCAGGACCATGCACAGGCCAGTGGCGCTCCGAAGCTGAAAAAAGAAGAAGGCTTGATCGATTTCAATTTGCCCGCAAAGGTGATTCATGACCGCATTCGCGCCTTCAATCCGTGGCCGGGTGGCTATGGAAAGCTGGGTGGCCGTATGGTTTACTTGCGCAAGACGGACACTCCGGAGAATGGTCCGAAACTGGCCCCGGGCGCGGTGGAATTTAAGGATAACCGATTCTACGTGGGCACGGGCGAAGGCGTGCTTGAAGTGATTGAAATTCAGGCCGAAGGTAAGAAGCCGATGCCGGTGGCCGACTTTATGCGCGGAATCCAGAAGCGTGAAGGACTTTGCTTTTGCTAGATGAATCGCTGAAAGAGAGAATGGATGCGTTCCGCGTTCTTGTGCTTTGGCAGAAGGACGGTAGCTTTATCAAGGAAAGCGGACTTTCGCCTTTCGCGATGGAACTTGCCTTGGGCGTATGCCGTAGGCATTTGTATCTGCAATACTTTTTAAAAACTCTCGTAAAGAAAATGCCATCGCTTGAAGTGGCGACGGTGCTTGAGATGGGAATCTTCCAGATGTTCTTTATGGAAATCCCGGACCATGCTGCTGTTTCGACTAGCGTGGAGCTTGCGAAAGCGGCGAACCTTCAAGAAGGTTCTGCACGGCTTGTAAACGCCGTGCTGCATGCTGCGCGCAAGTCCGGGCTGCCGGCGCTCCCACCTCAAAAGGTGCGGCGCGTGTCTATCGAGAATTCGGTGCCCGAATGGCTGGTGCGCAGGTGGTTCGATATTTATGGCGGTACACGCGCCGAAGCGCTCGCCAAGGCGACGCTTGAGCGCCCTGTGGAATGGATTCGCGTGAATCAGCAAAAGACTTCGGCTCCGGTGCTCTCGCAAAAACTTGGAATCACGGGAGCAAGCATTCTTTATGACCGCTACATTCAAGTGCCTGCCGACGCAAAGCTCAAACCGATTCTGGAATCGGAATCTTTTACGAAGGGCGAATTCAGCATGCAGAATCCGTCTGCTTACGAAGTCGTGAAGCTTTTGGACTTGAAGCCGGGCCTTAAGGTTTGGGACGCGTGTGCGGCCCCTGGTGGTAAGGCAGCCCTTATGGCCGAGATGGATTCTTCGCTCGAAATTCTTGCTAGCGATGTGTCCGAAACTCGCGTACTTAAAATGCATGACCTTGTAGACCGATTGGGACTCACGAACGTCCGCGTCGAATGCATCGACGTTCTCGGGGGCGTTGCGGGCTCTCCCGCTAGAAGGGGTAGCGAGCAACGGAATCGTGCGAGCGAGGGGGAGGCTTCCCCCTTTGATAGAATTCTCCTCGACGTGCCTTGCAGCAACATGGGCGTGATTGCCCGCCGTCCGGAATCGGTTTACCGCATCACGCCGGAATCGGTCAAGGAACTGGCCGAATTGCAGTACTCCATTTTGCAGGCCGCCTCGGCAAAGCTTGCTCCGGGCGGAATTCTGGTGTATGCGACGTGCAGTCCGGACCCTGAAGAGACGACTAAAATTGTGAACCGATTCGTGAAAGAGAATTCTGAATTTGAAAAGTATGGGGATGCGGTGCTCCCGGGTGCCGAAGATTCCCGCTTTGACGGATTTTTTGCTCAGGCCTTGCGTCGAAAGTAAGTTGCCTAAAAAGAATAGGATTTTATGGGGATGCTGAAAAAATTTTTGTTGATGGTGGCTGGCTTTGCGCTTGCTGCATTGGCCCAAGAAGATTCGACCAAAGTCGAAGATATCGCGTTTTCCAAGGCGTACCTTGGAATTGAAGGCGGTGAAATTTATCCGTTCGGCGACTTGCTTGACGCTACTTACAACACGTTGTATGGCGGATTGAATTTCCGCTATTCGTATTGGAAGAACGTCGATGGCGTGGTGATGTTCCATTACGCGTATTTCAAGCCGCGTCCGGATGTGGTTCCTTACGACGGTGTGCACCAGGCTTCGGGTAAACTCGGACTTGATTGGAAGTTCCCCTTGATTCATCCGGTTGTCATTGGCGGCGGTTTTGCTTGCAACTGGACTCGTGCCGATTTGGATGACGATATAGTGAAAGACGAAATATACATGCAGCCGGGCGGAACATTGGGCGACAACGAAACGGAATTCGGTTGGTTCGCTCGCTTGAACGTGGTGCTTTGGAATTTTGAAAGGTATCGCGTGGGCTTTAATTTTATGTGGGAAGAAATTTGGACTTTGCCGAAGCGTTCTGATATGTTGTATGCGGGCATTTATGTAGAAAGGAAGCTTTGGTAATGAAAAATTGTTCTTTGATTTTGTCGCTTCTTTTGACTGCGGGCTTTGCCGCGGCTCAGGTTCCTGCTGAAATGGAAGGCATGGAATACGAAACCCGTGCTGATGGAACATTCTTGATTGGTGGACCGACTTTTGTATTTGATAGGCCTCTGGGCATGGGCGGTGTGCATTCGGAAAGTGAACTCTGGACCCCTGCCAAGTTGCGCGACCGCTTGCTGTTCAACCGCATGTCGGGCACGCCGACCTGGACTCCGCTTGAACCGGGTATTTGGATTAAGACTGGAAATGAACTGGGCGATCTGATTTACCAGGATTTTATTACCGAAGGTGGTGATCGGCCTGAAAACAGGACTCCGATTCTGGAAGGCGGTTTCCGCAGCCCGTCATATAAGGGCTTGTGGGCGACGGCGAGATTTTTCCAGGATGACCACTTTTGCAGTGGCTCCTATAATTACCGCCGTGACATGGTAGATGGCAACTACACTCATCTGGGTGCAAACTGGGCCATGTTCAGTACGGCGTATGGCGGCCTCGGTTACACGAACTCGCTGGTAAATGCATCGGTCTTGGCTGGCGAAGAATACTTGTGGACTTATACGGCAACCTCTCACTGGGTCCCGGCGCATTACAAACCTCGTGTAGAAGCGCGCGCCGATATCAAGGATTTGTCGCTGACGATTGCTTACGAAGATATCGAGTATGAAAATAGGCACAAGAAAGAAGATGGCGCTCGTAAAGAAGTGAATGGCTCCGTCTACTACAAGTGCGGCAAGGCCTGCGAAAAGGGAATTTTCCAGATTGGTGCCGGTATGGCATTCCGCGCGGTGGATGACGAAGGAGCGGTTTTCACTGAGCTTGAAGAAGATCGCGTGGCATGGCCGTTTATGGAACTGCGCGTGCAACCGGTGCAGCGTTTGACGGCAGATGTGACATTCGGTGTGAACGAACGCGATTGGCTTGTGCAGGACAGCATTCAGTTTGTGGCTCCGGCTCCCGAAAATATGGGCGTCGTGGTGGGCGTCAAGAATATTTCGGGTTCGCGCTTGAACCCGCTGGCCGATACCAAGGAATTTTACGATGGCCACGAAATTGATTTGACTGCCGATGGCCAGATGAACTTGATTCAGGTCTACGCTTCGTATGTGGATACGCTGGGAGGCTTTGTTTCTATCGGAGGCCGCGGAAGCCTTTGGGCGGAACATGGTGCCGAAACTTTCGATGCTGATGAATACGAATACCTCGAAAAATACTGGATGAATATTCGCTATGGCGGTGTCTCCCGTATTGATGATTGGATCAAGGGCGTGACGGCGGAATTGTGGCTGAATACCTGGTATCGCGACATGTTTAAATTTACGGCGATGGCAGGCTTTGAACACATTGAAGGTCCGGTGGACAATGCCGAAGTGACTCCGGCAGAATTCTACACGGGCTTTATGGGCGACTGGCTTTTGAATAAGACCTTCAAGATTAGCCATTCGTTACGCTACAGGAGCGATGCCAAGTGGAATTTGCGTAGCCAGAATCCGATGGTGGTGAAGGGCGACTGGACTTGGGACGCTTCGTTCTCGCAGATGTTCCCGAAGTATGGCATTACTCTGACGGGAACGCTCATGCATGTGCTTGCCGACGAAAACATGGAAACGGTGAACGGCGGCTATGACCGCATCCGCTTTATTTGTCAGGCTAAGAAGACGTTTTAGAAGAAGTAATTAAAGATGTGAAATGTGAGATGTGTAATGAGGAATTATTCATTTCACATTACTCATTTCACATTTGCCTAAAGTTTCGCCAATGCTTTTAGGCAGAAACTGTTCGCAAAAAAATTCTGGGCTGTTTCACGCTTGACCCATTGAATTTCGTGTGCCGAATTTGCAGATGCTTTGCGCGTGGGAGCTTTTTCGCGGAGCTTTATATGCAGGACATCGCATTCGATTTTATGCACGGTAATATTGTGCTTGAATTTTCCGATGTTTTGAACGCCGCTGACTTGGTCTGCGTTGATGTAATCTTCGGCTTGGGCGGGTAAGCCTGCGGTGGCGTTGCGTGGTGATTCGAAATGGGGGAGCGTGTATTGGTTCTTGAAAAACTTCTGTCCGCCGTGAATTGCCAAAATCTTGTGGTCCGCGCTTTCGATAACGAGTACGGTGCCGTGCCAATCTTTTTGAATGTGCTTTTTGCTGGGCGGAAATTCGGCGGTGCGGCTTTCGGCGAAGGCCTTGCAGGCCCCTTGTAGTGGGCAGTTTGCGCAATCGGGATTCTTGATTTTGCAAACGGTGCGGCCGAGTTCCATCAAGGCTTCGTTATGCATGTAGGCCTTAGGTGAATCGGCGGTTTCGCGGGCGTAATCCCAGTAGGTTTTGAGGGCGTCTTTGGAATCCGTCGGCAAAAAGTCGAGCGTGAAAAGTCGCGAAAAAATGCGCACCAGGTTACCGTCAAGAATCGCTTCGTGCTGGTGGTAGGCGAGACTTAAAATAGCGCCGGCGGTGTACGCGCCAATTCCCGGCAAGGCTTCAAGTTCCTTGCGGGTGCGCGGAAATTCCTTACGCTCTGCGACGATTTTTGCAGTCTTTAGAATGTTTCTTGCGCGGCTGTAATAGCCTAAGCCTTGCCAGTATTTAAAGACTTCTTCTTCGCTGGCTTTGGCAAGTGTTGCAACATCGGGAAACCGTTTCATCCAGCGCGTAAAATAGTCGCGGACTGTAGAAACCTGTGTCTGTTGTAGCATGGTTTCGCTAATCCATACAGCGTATGGATCGCGGGGGGTATCCAAATCGCTCAAACGCCACGGCAATTTAGCCGCGTTCATTTTGAACCATTCGCGGAGCCTTTTACAGTCCATACGCTTCGCGTTTCAGTTTCCTGAAGAATTCGAACTGTGCCTTGGTCGAAGATTGCATGGTGTACTTGAGACTACGTTCGTGGGCCGTCTCGCGCATCTTGGCGTAGGCTTCGGGCTGTTCAAGGTACAGCTTGCGGGCTTCTTCCAAAGCGTTCAGCCAGGCATCTTCGTCAATCGGCAAGATTCGGCCTGCAGCTTCGTCCATCACAATGTCGTGCGGCCCGCCGTAATTGCTGACAATTGCGGGCGTGCCTGTAGACATGGCTTCGACGACCACGTTTCCGAAGGTATCCGTAATACTCGGGAACAAGAAGAAGTCGGAATCGGCATAAAGGCTTGCGAGCGTTTCGCCGCCTTGTTCGCCTGCAAAATGCACGCTGTTATCGCCTTCAAATAACTTCTTGATTTCTTCAAGATACCAGCCGTAGCCCACATACATGAGTTCTACGTCATTGTGCTTGGCGGCAAACTTTTTCCAGACGCCGTTCAAGAATTCCAGATTCTTTTCTTTAGAAATGCGCCCGATGAACGAGAATCGCACTTTGCGGTTGCCTTCGCTCTGAATGGCTTCGGTTGCGCCGTTGTATTTTTCCCAAGTGCCTTTACCGCGCAAATCCTGCGAGAATTTTTCCAAGGGGAGCCCGCGGGGCAAAATCTGCACCTGGTTTGCAGGAATCTTTAGCTGCGACGTGAGTATGTCGGCATAGTCCTTGCACGGGCTTACCACGGGCTTGGTCATGCCGTAGAAGATCTTCATGAGCCAAAGCACAAAGTGGAACATCCATTTAGCCTTCACGAGCGTCTTGGTGTAAGTCGGGACGTCTGTGCGGTAATGGCTAAAGACCTTGATGCCGGCGACTTTGGCGCAGAAGCATACGAGCCAGGCTCCAGGGCTGGGCGTCTCGAATTCAATCAAGTCAACGGGGTAGCGCTTGAGCAGGCGAAGTACTGGGCCTACGCGGGGAATGGCGAGTTCGCTGTTGGCGTATCCGAGCTGCTCCATGCTGAATAGGCGCGGGAGTAAAATACAGTAGCCGTTTTCGACGACACCGCAGGGGCGCGTGTTGAAGGCGTTTCCGGCAAGGAAAGCGTGCATGCCGTGGGCACGCATGTAGGGAATCACGTTTCTCAGGTTGTTGGCGATTCCGTTCGTTTCGTCCAGGTTGTCGGAATAAAAAAGAACACGTACGTCGTCGGCAGGGTGCTGTTTGCGTTCTTTCTTGAGATAAGATCGCAGCTTCAAAAGCTTGGGAATATTCAAAATCAGCGAACCGAAAACGATGGGTGGAATCATACCTGTGCGCAGGTTTCCGGGCGGCTGGTGTTTGAAACCGAACATCTTCTTGAAGGTGCTCGTGACGGTGCGTCCAAAGATAGCCGGACGCGTGTCTAAAACGTCGGTCGGCTTAAGCTTTGTTGAATTTGACGCAGTCGTCATACTTCACTCCTTTTCCACCGAACAGGTCCAAAGCCGATCCGATGGTGAGGTCTATCGTTCCGTTTGAAATTTGCTTACAGTGTTTCAAGTCGGCAAGTGACTTGGCGCCACCGGCATAGGTGCAAGGAATCGGGCTGTGCTCGGCGAGGAACATGATCAGTTCGTCATCCATGCCTTGCTGCTTTCCTTCGACATCGGCGGCGTGAATCAGGAATTCGTCGCAGTAGCGAGAAAGATCTTCGAGCGTTTCCTTGTTGACTTCGATGTCAATGAGGGTTTGCCAGCGGTTAATCGCGATTTTCCAGCGAGGTTCTTCTTCGGGAGCACTCACGCGCTTGCAGCTCAAATCGAGAACCAGGTGCTCCTTGCCTACTGTCTTGGAAAGCAATTCCAGACGTTCGCGGTCAAGCTTGCCTTCCGGGAAAATCCAGCTCGTGACAATCACGTGGCTTGCGCCGGCGTCCAAGTATTCCTTCGCGTTATCGGCGGTAATGCCTCCGCCTACTTGCAATCCGCCGGGGTAGGCGGCGAGTGCGGCTTTTGCGGCTTCGGTGTTGCCCTTGCCGAGCATAATTACGTGGCCGCCCTTGATTCCGTCTTTCTTATAGAGCTCTGCGAACCAAGCGGGGGAGCGGTCTGTTTCAAAATTCGTCTTGAGACCCGTGCCGCTGTCATTCAGCGAACTGCCTACAATCTGCTTAACACGTCCGTCGTGCAGGTCAATGCATGGGCGAAACTTAGTCATCAGTCTTTAACTCCGGTAATACACCAATCAATCTTTTTTCCGTGGCTTCCGTCGCTCCTACCCCTGTAAAATAGAACTTCGCCGCCGGCGGCAATCTTGAACGCCTTCTTGGCAATCCAGCCGTCTACTTTGTCCAAAAGGCTTGCTTTCTGGAGCGTTTTTGCCACGTTGAACTTGAGAGCGGGAATGCTTGCGTCTTGCCATTCGAAGGTCAAGTCGCTCTTGGCAAATTTCTTGCCGTTGTAATTGTCGTTGCCATCTTTGATGGCCTTGGGGCTTGCGACCTTGATTCCGGATTCGTCTTTGTAGAGAGCGTATCCGAACGGTTCGCCGCCTTTAGAAATGGATACTCGGCCTGCAAATAGCGGGCTGCGTGCGCTTGTGCTAAAGTTGACTGAACGTGCCGCCACATCGATAGCCTGCGCGGTTTGCCAAGTCTGGTCCATGTAGGCGTAGCCTTTTACGGCAATGGTGTCTTCGTTGTAGGCGATTTTGCCTGCAACGCGGCCGTAAGGAATGTGAACGTATTGTCCGAAACTTTCCTTGCCGATTTTCCAGACGCCGTTGCCGGGGACTTTTCCGACTTCAGCCGATTCAAAGGTCACGTCCAGCAGAAATTTGCCGCCCTTATCTGCGGTAAAGTACACGCGGTGATCTTTGCCCGGCTTGTGTTCCATCTTGTATTCGCCCTTGATGTCGATAGTGGCCGAGGCCTTGTCGGCCTTAAGGCGTTCGGGCGGATACTGGCGGCCTACGGTATAGGTTTTGCTCTTGAAATTCCAAAAGCTCATATCGCAGGCAACTTTTTTGCCGGAGCCCGGAATGTGGAGTGTGGAGTAATTGATGAAGGCGCGGGTGCCGTTATCGAAAACGAACTGATAGCTCCAAGTTTCGTTGAATTCTTTGGCGCTGTTGTTGTGCGGCATAAAGTCATCGACCGATACGCTACGCACAGAACCTTGCGGTGCCACGACATCGCCTGCAAACGCAAGCGACGCGCAGAACAAAAACGCAACAAAAAGAACTATCAAGTTTTCATTTTTCATTCCACATTCCTCATCCCACATCACATGTTTTACAGTCTCAAATCCTGTCCCATGCCGAGCTTGAGTTCTGTACGACGGCGTAATACCATTTCGTTGAACAAGTCGGTCAAGCAGTCTTCGATGCTGATCATCGGTTTCCAGCCCATGCTCATGGCCTTTTCGGGGTTTCCGATGAGGAGCGGAATGTCGTTGCTACGTTCGTAACCCGGGTCAAAACGGAAGTCAACGCTAACGCCTGCAATGTCGACGAGCATTTCGGTGAGTTCGCGGAAGGTGTAAGACTTGCCGCAGCAAAGGTTGTAGGCTTCGCCTGGTTCGGATTGGTTCAAAAGCTGAATCATGCCGCGTGCCACATCGCGCACGTCAATCACGTCACGGCTAATGTCGAGGCTGCCCGAATAAACGGTGGGTTCTGCGCCGTAATACTTGATTTTAACAAGCTGGTAAGTAATCGAGGGAATCACGAAACGGCGGCTGTGGTGCGGACCCGTAAAGTGGAAGGGGCGTGCAAAAACCACGTGCAAACCATAGGCGTTCTTGAACTGGTTGCCTAAGAGTTCCATGCAAGCCTTGGAAGTTGCGTAAGGCGTGAGCGGGTTGGGGGCGTCCGTTTCTTTGTGCAAGTAGGTAAGCTGGTGATCGGTGCGGCCGTAAATTTCGCTGGAACTCAAAAGCATCACCTTTGCCTTGGGGCAATTCTGACGCACGGCTTCGAGCAAGTTTTGCGTGCCGAGCAAGTTGATGTTCAGCGTTTCGTATGGCTTCTTGTAGCTGAGCCCCACCGACGATTGGCTCGCCAGGTGGTAAATGTGCGTCGGCTGCACGAACTGAATCACGTCTTGCATGTGCTTAAAGTTCAGCAAGTCGCCATTCAGGTATTCGACGCCATCGACCTTCTGCCAGGGCTGCGGTTGTTCATCGCTAAAACTGTACAGATCGTGTGTCGTTCCCACAAGGCTCGACAAAATATGGTAGCCCAGGGCGCCTGTTCCACCGGTTACAAGAATACTCATATTCATACACTCCTATTGAGCATTACTTAATAGCTCCCCAGCTTTGAGTAATGATATCTTTATCGATGTTGCTTACTTTCTCCACTTCTCCAATCTTAGTGGGCAAAATGTATACACGCTTGCCCTTTTCTGCCTTCTTGTCTACAGCCATGGCATCCCATGCGGCTTCCGTATCGATATCGTATTTCTTCGGGAATCCGAGGTCGTCCAAGAGTTTGTTCTGACGAGCTTCTTCTTCGGCGCTGATTTTACCGAGGAGGACTGCCGCGCGGGCGGCCACGCGCATGCCAAGCGAAACGGCAATGCCGTGCGTGAACATGTTATAGTGCGTCAGGTTTTCGATAGCATGCCCGAAGGTATGCCCGTAATTCAAAATAGCACGGAGTCCCGCTTCCTTTTCGTCGATGCCGACGACTTCGGCCTTAATGGCACAGCTGCGGTAAATCAAGTGCTTGAGTACGTCGAGATCGTGAGCCTTGATACGCTCGACATTCTGTTCCATATAACGGAAGAATTCTTCGTCGTAAATCACGCCGTACTTCACGATTTCGGCAAGGCCTGCCAGGTATTCCGTTTCGGGCAAGGTGCTGAGCACGGCGAGGTCGCAGACTACAGCCTTGGGCTGGTAGAATGCGCCAATCATGTTCTTGCCTTCGGGGTGGTTCACGGCAACCTTTCCGCCCACAGAACTGTCGACCATGCTCAAAAGCGTTGTCGGGAACTGGATAAACGGAATGCCGCGCTGGTAGGTGGCTGCACCAAAGCCAGCCATGTCGCCGACCACGCCACCGCTAAACTGCAACAAGCAGCTCTTGCGGGTGTAACCGCGGTGGAGCATGAAGCTGAACAGCTGGTTCAGGTTGTGCAAAGTCTTGTTCTTTTCGCCGGCCTGGAATTTGAAAATCGGGCAACGTCCGGCCTGGCCTCTCAGTTCGCCGAGCATCTGGCTCTGCACTTTGGCAATGTTCGTGTCTGTGCAGACCAAGAATTCGTGGCTCGGCGTGAGTTTAAGACTTTCAAGCAATACGCCTGCTTCGGGAATGATGTTCTTGCCGATAAAGATGGGGTAGCGTCCGCCGCTGCTCGGACAAACGTCCAACGCATGGCTGTTCCAGAAGTTCAGGATGTACAGGATGCGTTCAATCACGTGGTCTTCGGTGTATTCGTCAGAACTTTCCACGCTGAAGTCGGCGTTTGCGTAATTCTTTTCGCGTTCCTTGAGCATCACCTTGATTTTTTCGAGGCGTTCTTCGTCGCTCAAGTTGGCAAGTAACGGGCGCGTGTTCTTGCGGCCAATGCGTTCCGAAAGTACTTCGGGTTTTGCCCACAGGCGAATAATGGTGCCGTTTTCGCGGATGACTTTGAGGTTATCCGGCTGCGTAAGAGCACCACCGCCCAGCGAAATAATGTGCGGCGTTTCTTTCTTTGCAAATTCGGCAACGACTTCGCGTTCCATTTCGCGGAACTTGGCTTCGCCTTCTTGTTCGAAAATTTCGCTGATGGTCTTGCCTGCGCGTTCAACGATAACGGCGTCGGTATCCACATAGGGGCGGTTTAACCGTTCTGCCAGGGCGCGTCCGGTGCGGGATTTTCCGCTTGCCATGAATCCGGTGAAAAAGATGTGCTTGTTCATGTTAGCCCTGCATTCCTTTACGCATAATCTTTGCGAGTTCGTCGTTCGTCTTGTTTTTAGTTTCTTCGGGGAACCATTTTCTAAAACTTTCGATTCCCTGGTGCACCAGCATGCCTTCGCCGGTCACCACCTTGCAGCCTTTTGCCTGGGCTGTCTTTAACAGCTTGGTCATGGGCGGTGTATAGACAATGTCCATCACGGCTTGGCCTTGGTGCAAGGTTTCTTCGGTAAGGGGAGACTGGTCTTCGTTTGGGGTCATGCCCACGGAGGTCGCGTTGATGATGATTTCGATGCTCTTGGATACGGCCAGGAATTCATCGAACGTGGCGACATGGACCTGGGGTGCCTTGCCGTTAAAGAACTGATTCAGGCTGTCGGCGAGAGCCTCTCCTTTTTCGCGGTTGCGGCACACAATGGTGAGCTGGTTCTGCATTTCGGCAAGCGTGTAGGCGATTGCCTTGGCGGCACCGCCGTTTCCGAGCAGGGCAACCTTCTTGTTCGAAGGCTCTACACCCGATTCCTGTAGGTTGCGAATGCATCCATAGGGGTCGGTTGTGGTGCCACATAAAGTGCCCCCGACAATGCCGTCTTTCCAGTACAGCGTATTGACGCTGCCGGTAAACTTCGAAATGTCTGACAGTTCGTCTACAAGGTCCATGACCGGGGTCTTGTACGGAAGAGTGACATTTGCCCCGCGGAACTTCATGGCCCTAAAACCCTTGATGGCATCGGCCAAATTTTCGGGCTCCGGGGCGTAGGGTAAATAGGCCGCATTTATGCCTAATGCTTCAAAAAGGGCATTATGCATCAAAGGCGACTTGCTATGACCAACAGGATGACCGAAAATGCAAAGAGACTCGGTCTTTCCATTCAATTTTAACTGGCTCAAAAAAACCTCTTTTTTTACAATATAAAGATATATAAAATTTGGAGAAGAAATGGATTGTTCTTGACATAGTGTTTTTTATTTTTGCTTATATTTAGTTAAGAAAAGTTAACGGGCTGTATCTTTTACGGAGGGGTCATTAAAATGAAATTTTTCAGCCAAAACAGGAATGGAAATGTCCTTGCGAATTTGCTGAAAGTAAGCGTTGCAACAGCTGTGTGCGTATTCTTTGCCGCCTGCGGTGATGATTCTAGTAGCAGTGGTCCGTCGGATCCTGATGATGAAGTAGAAGAAAACGTAGAAAAGCCGGAAACAACGTCTTCGTCGAGCGTTAAGCCCGATGGAAAAAGTTCTAGCAGTGAAAGTAACAAGGCTGGCAACTCTAGCAGCGGCAAAAGCGAGCCGAACAGTTCCGGTAGTGTCAAGTCCGATAACAAAAGCTCCAGTAGCGGCAATGGCAAGGCAAATAGTTCCAGCAGCGAAGAAAAAACACCCGAGAGTTCCAGCTCAAATTCGAATGAAGAACCCGATACTGTCAAGGATCCCGTTATAGAGATTGATTCGATACCGCCTGTAATTGTTTTTGACAATTTAGTCTGGATGGCCGAAGACCTGACACATAATGGATCAGCTGATTTCACTTTGCATGAATCTTCTTATGCCTGCCCTGCAGGTTGGCGATTGCCTACGGAAAACGAATTGATGAATATTGCGCATCGGTCAGGGGAATTAGGCGATTTGTTCGGAACAGGAACAGAGCTCAGATACTTTACGACAGGTATCGGTGGAAATGGCGTAGCTCTAACCTGTAGCGAAAATCGGGCTAGCTGCATTCTCCGTGAACTTATTCAAGATGAATTGGACAGCCGTATTCGCTGTGTCAATGACAATGTTGCCATAACGGCTTCTGAATGTGAGTGCACCGCTTCGGAACCGGCAGATAATTCCGTCACCTGGAGCGTCACTGGTTGCAAGGAAGGTGTCAATGAAATTTCCGGCTACACTTGGGACTTCGGTTCCAACTCTGCAAACGTAACAGTTTCCGGAGCTAAGGCCACAATGACATTTAATTCGGTTGCTGCAGTGACTCCGCAAGTCAAAGTCAATAGCAAAATGAAGGTGGGTGACGAGTTCGTTAAGATTCCGCAAAGGGTGACCTGTCCGATGGTTCGCGCCGGATTCTCCGAGTCTGCAATTGTATTCAAACACGGGGCAAGTGAAAGCCTAAGTCTTTCCGCAGGAACATCTTATACAGCTAGGCTGGATGGCGAATGCAATCAGTACGCACCCCCAGAGATTACCTGTGAATCATCTTCTAGTGAACCTAATTCTGTTACAATTGATGGCCAAACCTATTCAGGCACGGGTTATGTTATTTCGAAATTGCTAGACCGAAGCATCTGCGAGAACGAATTTACAATCTCGGTATCTGAAGATATGGACTGCTACATGCGTTTCCAGTAAAAACTGGCACCTTGGCACGAGCCTAAATATTTACTAAATTTGGCGCCTATGAATCCGAATGGCGCCATTATTGTTCAGAGTAATATGGAAATCATGGTGGAGGTCGATCTCCCCACTTATGAAGCGGCTCGCGATGCAATCGCCCCGTTTACCGAATTGGTCAAAAGCCCAGAACACCTGCACACATACAAAATTAGTCCCCTGAGCCTGTGGAATGCGGCTTCGACGGGACTCCGTGCACCGGAAGTGCTGGAACGCCTCGAAGGTCAGAGCCGATTTCCGATTCCTGAATCCGTGGTGACTGAAATCCAGGATTACATGGACCGCTACGGATTGCTCCGCCTTAAAAAGGATGGCGACAAGCTGATTGTTGAGTCCGACGACAAGTACATGTTCACCGAAATTTGCCACCTCAAGGAGGTGGAACCGTACATTGTCCAGTTTATCGACGACTTGCACGCCGAAGTGGATCCGGAACGCCGCGGTCACTTGAAGATGGCTCTTACCAATGCCGGGTTCCCGGTTGAAGACTTGGCCGGTTATACCGTGGGTGACCCGCTGCCGATTCACCTGCGCGAAACGACGGTGGGAGGCAAGCCTTTTGCCCTCCGCGACTACCAGAAAGAAGCTGCCCAAGTGTTCTACGCCAGTGGTTCTGAAAAGGGCGGCTCGGGCGTGATCGTGCTACCTTGCGGTTCGGGTAAGACCGTGATAGGCCTTGCCACCATGGCTTTGGTACAAACTAAGACTTTGATTTTGACGCCGAACATTTCGGCTAGCCGTCAGTGGATTCGCGAAATTTGCGACAAGACGGACTTGACGCTTGACCAGGTGAAGGAATATTCCGGCGAAGTCAAGGAAATCGGCCCCGTGACGGTGGCTACTTACCAGATTTTGACTCAGCGCAAGCGCGCCAAGAAGGCCGAAAACGAAAAGACCGATTCGGATCTTGACGATTTGACCGAAGAAGAAGTCAAAAAGGAACTCGCCAACTTCCCGCTGTTCAGCCAGGAAAAGTGGGGCCTGATGATTTACGACGAAGTGCACTTGTTGCCGGCTCCGGTGTTCCGCCTGAGTACCGAAATGCAGGCCACTCGCCGCCTGGGCCTTACTGCAACGCTGGTGCGTGAAGACCACAAGGAAACCGAAGTATTCAGCCTTATTGGCCCCAAGAAGTACGACATCCCGTGGCGTATTCTGGAAGCTCAGGGATGGATTGCAACCGCCGACTGTAACGAAATCCGTATCCCGATGGATGCGGAACTCAAGATGAAGTATGCGCTTGCTCCGGTGCGCGAAAAGATTACGCTCGCTTCCACCAACCCTGAAAAGACGGATGTTGTGGAACGCTTGCTCAAGTACTTTGACAAGCCCGATGACCGCGTGCTGATTATTGGCCAGTACATCGACCAGCTCGAAGCTCTTTCCGAAGATTTGCAGATTCCGCTGATTACGGGTAAGACTCCGAACAAGGACCGCGAAAAGCTTTATGCCGCCTTCCGTAACGGTAGCCAGAAGAATCTGATGGTCTCCAAGGTGGGTAACTTCGCGATTGACTTGCCGGACGCTAACGTGTTGATTCAGATTTCAGGTACCTTTGGTAGCCGACAGGAAGAAGCCCAGCGCCTCGGTCGCGTGCTTCGCCCCAAGAGCGACGGTGGCGCAGCCCACTTCTACAGTATCGTGACGCAGGATTCCAAGGAACAGGAATTCGCCATGAACCGCCAGCTGTTCCTTACGGAACAGGGCTACGCTTACAAGATTATCAAGCGCGGCGACTGGGATATTCTGGCTCGAACTCCTGAAGAGTTAGCAGCAAGAAAGTAAATTCGTTTCTAACTTCGGCTAGAGAAATCTCGTGAAAAACGGGATTTTTTTGTTTTCAGTATAAAATAGTCCTTGACTTTGTTAAATCGTTGGCTACATTTGTGGTGGTGTAATCAATTTACTAAGGGATGATTATGAGGAATCAATTGGTCAGTCGCTGTTTTGTGGCAATGAGTCTTGTCGCTGCGTTTATGTTTTTTGGATGTTCTGACGATTCTTCTCCTGTTGTGACGGATGATGAGACTGGTGCCTTGTCGTCTTCGGATGATTCTGTGGTTGAATCTAGCAGTTCTTCTAAGAAAGTTTCAAGCAGTTCTGCTGAGGAAAAGTCGTCTAGTTCTTCGAAGAAAACGAAAAAATCGTCCAGTAGCACAGTAGAGGATGATGAAATGGATTCTAGTAGTTCTCTTGAAAAATCCAGTAGCAGTGAATTGGTAATTGTTGTTCCTGATCAGAGCGACTTTACTATCACGGCCTCGGAGCTTGACTCTAGAGTGGCTGGCGATGAAGTTCGCTTCAAGGGAAAATTCATGTTGAATCTTCTCGGCGATTCTACCGTCGTGGATTCTTCCCTCAATATCTATTTCACCAGTATTAGCTATATGGTTGGTGACGTCAACAGCATGGCTATAGCTAACGTGGCAGTCAACTCTAACACAATCCTTTTCCCGACGCAGAATTCCATTGACCTGAATTCAATGAATTCTGCCTATGTGTCCGTTAACATGCTGGATCCGGGATTCACCGAATGCGGTACGTACAGCCTTATTATTACTGTGACGGCTACTTCCGGCGACATGGTTTTTCAGAGAACCGAAATCATTCCGTTCGAACGCGATGCAGCCGAATACTGCCGCACCGAAGACACGACTTCTCAGCAGCCCGTGAAGGCAGAAATTCCCATGACTTCTTGTCAGGTGGAACTTTCTACGAACGTGAATCCGGGGGTTGACCTAGCTTACTGCGTCGCAGTGCCTGCCGCAGGTGCTGCAACGGCAGACATAATCTTCGAAAAGGCTGGTGATGTGACGAATCCGGAACTTTCTGCGAAAAGTGGCTCGGGTCTCTTGTTCTCCCCAATTACCAATGGAGATCTTCCGCCGTACACTGATGACTACGAAGTGGATATTTGGCCGGAAGACATGAACGCAGATCGTTCTCCAGCAACCGCCTACGTGAGCGACTTCAAGTTCAAGACTATCGATGCCGAACGACTGACGAATATGATTCAGAACTTCAACCAGATCTATGTTGCCAAGACCCCAACCTACAATGCTGAAACTGGTGAAGGCTTCTACGCCTTCGCAATTACCGATGCAACCGAAGGCATTGATGGCGATTACACCTTTAAGGTCAAGATATACAAAGTTCCTTAAAAATTGAAAAATCCCGCTCATCGAGCGGGATTTTTTCGAGCCACCCAGCAGATTTGAACTGCCGACCTGCTGATTACGAATCAGCTGCTCTACCAGCTGAGCTAGAGTGGCATGGTAGGCCAAAATTAGCAAAACGGCCCTGTTTTGTCAAGGTGTGCTGACAAGACATAATTTTTTTTCTATGATTGGAGCACGAAATTTAACATGGACGTTTAATATGGCAAACGAATCGAATACCAACAATTCTGAAATTAAGGAATTTTTTGTCGCACACGGCTCCAAGGTCATTGCTGCTATCGTAGTTGTGATGGTCATTGTGGTGGGCGTGGTGCAGTTCCGTGATTATCGTAAGGCTGCTGCTGCCGAACAGGCCGAGCTCCTTGGTCCGGGCATGACGCTCCTTTATGCAGATCAGAAGGACTCTGCCTTCGTGGAATTCGAATCCAAAATCAATTCCGGCAAACTTTCCGGTGTGGCTCTGGCTAAGGCTGCTCTCTATGCAGGCAACATCAAGTACCAGGCTGGCGACTTTGACGCCGCTGCCGTGTTCTTCCAGAAGAGCCTCGACAATGCCGGTTCTGTTGCTCTGGTCCGCTCGGCTGCCATGCACGGTCTTGCCTCTGTGAAGATTGAAAAGGCTGACTACTCTGCCGCTGCCGGTCTGTTGGAAAAGTACATCTCTGAATTTGCCAAGCGCACTGGTGACCAGGAAGATCGCTTCCAGAAGGACGAACCGGTGGACGAGGTCCCGATGGTTGCAGATGCCATGTGGAAGCTCACTCTCGTTTACGACCAGCTCGGCGCAGCCGACAAGGCCAAGCAGACTGCTGAACGCATCCTGACGGTCTATGGTGACAACCAGGCTGTCGCTGACAAGGCAAAGAAGTTCTTAGCTCAGTAATATCTGACTGCGTCATTAAGACTTTAAGAAAGGCGGCTCGTTTGAGTCGCCTTTCTTTAGCCCATCGCAATCTTCCAGGCGATTACGTATAGCGCGTAGTAAACGAGCAGGCCGACTCCGTCGGCGGTAGCAAGCGGCGTTCCCCAGCGGAGCGCTTTTTTGCTCGGAATGAATCCGCAGAATAGTCCGGCGATAAATCCGTAGGCATGTCCGAGAATGTCGGCGTTCTCGCCGAGTCCGAGGAACACGGCGAGCGATGTCGCGCCGCAGAGCGGCGCGAACCTGCGAAGCAGGCCGTGCGTTTCCTTGGGCATGAGCCTGAATTCAATAACAGAAAGACAACCAATCGCGGCGAATACAAAGGTCGAAAACCCGAGCGAACGGAAACTCGTCTGTACGGTCAAGGAAACGCACAGGTTCGCGATTGCTGACGCAATCGCGATAAACGGCGCGAGCCGCAAGAGCGGTATGCGGAAGGTAATCATGTTCATCACGATGTAGCCGCATATTAAATTCGAGGCCAGGTGCCTTACATCGCCATGCAATGTCTGCGCGGTCAGCGAACGCCACCATTCGCCTTTAAGAACCTTGGTCGCGTCTGAAACGCCGGGCGTATGCAGGTTCATGGCGTCTGTAAAATCAATCAGCGTGACAATCAAGGGCGCAAGCAAAACCCAGAGCGGCTGCAGGCTAAAGCTCAAGGGAATGGGCGGGTTTTCTTCTTTGGGCGGATTTTCCTTGCGGTAAAGCGCCAACTGCAGGCGAGCGAATTCTTCGTGCTCGGGCAGGACAAAAATCAGAAACGGGCCTTCAATGCTGCGCAAAAGTCGGTGAGAGATTCCCTGCGACAAAAGCACCAAACTGTCGTCTCGAATCTGGCGGAACGTGCCCTCGGACACGCAGACAATTTCAGGATATTCCGGTTCCTGATTCTCGGGCTCTTGTCCGTTTGAAGAACCTTCGCTTGCGCTTGGCGTTGGCGGTTGTTCAGGCGGAATGTCCGACGGAGAACGCATGTAGCGCGGCCGTAAAGGCGACATAAAGCGTGGCATGGTTCCTCCTAAAGTACGGCGGCCGAGGTCATGGCAAATTTGCCTGTGGCGGTTTCGCATTCGGCGCGCAGGTAGGCAAAGTTGTCGTTGTTGACGGTAAGGTCTGTGTTTGCGCGGGCGGCTACGACGCTTTCGATGCACAAGGATTCTTCTTTGGCGAGCTTGCCATTTGCAGAACGCTTGCGTCCGAAAATGCGGATGTAGCGGAATGCGCCTCCAAAATCTTGCGTATTGCGGGCATGGAATGTCACGGTCTTTTCGCCGCGTTTCCACCAGAGAGCCGGGCCATCGGTAATGTAGCAGTTATCGCCCGCGAACGCCTCGTTAAGCGACTCCAGCGAAACTGCGCCTCTCTCGTCTAACTTTACGACTGTTCTCACTTTTCCGAAAACATGTTCTTGGCTATTCCCGAGCGAAATCAGCGGCATGCTCACGAAGGTCGTTTCGTTCAAGTCGCCATGCGCATCGTTTCCGCCAATCGGGAGCAAGTAATTCCCTTTGCCGAGTTCTTCGATCCACCATTCACGCCCGAGCTTAAAGCCTTCATCGCGAATACCGTTCCAGAACTGGATTCCGCGAATCTTGTGGGCGGCGTCCAGATTCAAGTCCTTATGGCTCCAGTAGCCGCGGCGAAAAATAAATTTCTCGAGGTAGCCCATGGGCTGCATGGGGTGTGCGGCAAAGCAATGCGCCTTTGTCATTTCCAATAGCTTGGGAATCTTGAAGGTCGGCTTGTTGTCGAGCCAGTTGCGCCCGCAGTCGCCGAGCCCGGGCAAATAGCCTTCGGGGCCGAGGGCGGTCATGTGCACGTTTTCGCCCTTGGAATTGCCGGCCGAAACTTCTTCGCCGGCAATCAGGAGCGGCATGCTTGCATTCTGGTTCAGCTTGCGGACTTCTTCGCGGAGCGCATCGAAGCGGGTGAGCGGAGTGTCCGCTTCTTTGGTATAGTCTTCGGTGGTGTAGGCAAAGTCGTAGGCGTGATCGGTACAGCTCACGAAATCGAGCCCGACGGCTTTGGCCGCCTGTTGCATTACTTCGGGCGAGGCGCCGTGTTCCACGTGGTCAGCCGAGTAGTGCGTGTGACAATGCATTTCGCCGGCGACAAATCCCGGCGCCTTAGGAGGCTCTTCGGCAAGCATATGAATCTTGAGCGACTTGGGCTTTAATCCGGGGTAATTCCAGCGGGTAAAAACTTTAGTGGCGGAGCGTTCACCACTTTCGCTGATTCGCTGCGCGTAAATCTTGCAGTCCAGTTCGTGAACGCCTGGCTCCAAGTGTCCGAGCTTGATCGGGTAAAAGCCAAATTGCTCCTTCGCCTGTATCTGTAAGTCAAAGGTCTTGCCGTTGATTTCCGCCTTCTCGATAAGCGTCGGGAACCGATGCGCGTCGCGGACCACCACCCATAAAGTCGGTTCTACGCCCGGCACAAACTGGAACGGGGCGTCGACCAATATTTCGGGCCACGGCTTGTACAGCAGCGACCACGGAAGCTTAAACTTGAAATGCGTCTCGGCGTAATGCAACTTTTCGCCCGGAATAAAGCTCATTATTCCTCCGGCTTGTCATCATCATCGTCGTCTTTATCTTCAACCGGCTCCGGTTCGTTCCAGAGCCCAAAACCGATACGCACTTGCATGGTGAGTCCGCCAATGTTCCACTTGGCCTTTTTATCGGGACCATCGGGGACAATCTTAGAGAATTTCTTATCGGATTCAACCTTGATGCTGCTGAAGCCGATATCGCCGTAAATGTTGAAACTTTTCCAGTTTGCAATCAAGTAGCCGACGCTTACGCCAAAGCCTGCGCCAAGGAGCGGCGTCTTTGCGTCCATTTGGCCCCAGGTCGTATAAATTTCGGTGCCGGGCAATACCCAGTACCAGCGCACGGCAATGCTGAACAGGCTTTCGCCCGAAAGCGTCATGAAGTTGCGGGGAATGCCGAGTCTGTATTCCAAAAAGAGCGGCATGCCCTGAATGGTATAGCTGTAATTGTGCGTGCGGTTCTTGCGGTCGGTCAGCACCACCGATTCGTTGTCGTAAATGAAACTGACGCCCGCGCTAATGAAGTTGTCCTTGAAAAGCTGGTATTGGAGTCCTGCCGAAATCGGGAAACAGAAGTTCACCTTCTGAAAATCCTGCTTGGCGACACTCAGCGATTCGCTTTCGTTAACGGCGTCTTCTCTAAAGCTGCGGTAGAGCGTGTCGATGGCGTTCTGGAAGTATTCACGTTCCGGAAAGTCCAAAAAAGAAACGGCAGGCTGCAAAAAAATCGAAAGCCTAGAACGGTCGCGGGTCGATGTTTCTTCGGCGGCCATCGCAGATGCGGCAAGAATTGCCACAAGGAGGATGTTTAAAAGAACTTTCACCTGTTTGCGACTTCCTCATCCCACATTAGTTCTGCATTTCGCGGTCTTCTTTAAAGAAGCGCTTTTTCTGGGAATCCTTTTTCATGCGCTTGGCAAATGCAATTTCGGCCTTGTCGATTTTCTTTTCGGTCTTTGCAATCTGCTTCTGGATTTTCTTGTCGTCGGGGTTTGCTTCGTTGCGGGCAATGTTCAGGTAGAGCTTGGCGGTTTCAAACTGGTCAAGTTCGTTGTAGGCCTGTGCAATCATGAACAAAGCTTCGGTGCGGCGCTTGCTCTTGGGGTAGGTTTCTAGGAATTCCTTGAAGTAAATCACGGCGGCCTGGTACTTGTCCATGCGCAGGTAAAGTCTTGCGGTCTGGAATTCCTTTTCGGCCAAGCGTTCAACGAGCAGGTCGTAGTAATAGTTCACCGAGTCGCGCAGCGGAGAATCGGGGTAGTTCGACAGGTAACGTTCAAAGTCCTTCATGGCGATCGTCGTGTTCGCTTCGTCGCGGCTCACGCGGAATTCCATGTTGAACGAAGAGATTGCCTTACGGAATTCGGCGGTTTCGATAAACGGCGAACCCGGGAAGTTCAAGATGAAACTACCGTATTCACCGCGGGCTTCAATCCAGTCTTCCATGTTAAAGTAGCTTTCGGCCATCAAGAATTGGGCCTGTTCCATGTAGCCAGTGCCGGCGCAAGTCGAAAGGATTTCTTCGAGCCTGTCTGTTGCACGACCGTACTTTTCTTTCTTGAAAAGTTCCTCTGCACCTTCATAGCGAATTCGGCACCATTCGGTGTGTTTCATCTTGCTTTTACCGCTAGAAGAACAACCGACCAAAAATGCAGTTTCAGCTAAAATACAAAGGAATAAGGGAATCTTTTTGAACAGGTTCATTTTTTTTCTTTGGTTAATTCTAATTTTACCCCCGTAAAGTAGAAAATTTTGTAAGTTCAGAAAAATGATTTTAGTCCGCTACGTGTTGAAAGAGCTCATAGGCCCCTTTTTGGCGGCTCTTTTTGGAATCACGTTCCTGTTCGTGGTGGACTTTTTGGTCAAAATCCTTGATAATGTGCTTTCCAAGGGGCTTCCGGCCTCGACCGTTCTTGAAATCTTCGCGCTGAACCTGGCGTGGATGCTTTCGCTGTCTATTCCGATGGCCGTGCTTGTGGCAAGCCTGATGGCCTTCGGTCGACTTTCGGGCGACCAGGAAATTACGGCCTGCAAGGCGGCGGGTATTTCTCCGCTTTCGCTCATGCGCCCGGTGCTTTTGGTATCGATGTTGATTTCGGTTTTGATGGTGGTGTTCAATAACTGGGTGCTGCCCGAAGCGAACCACCGCTCGGTAGAACTCATGAATGCCGTGTCGCGCAAAAAACCGCATGTGTTCATTGATGCCGGCCGACTCATTACGCAGTTCCCCGACGTGCAATTGTGGGTGAACCGCATTGACCCGGTATCGGGTACTTTGTACGGAATCCAGATTTTCGAAATGGAAAAGAAGGGCGCACCCCGTATTGTGTATGCCGACAGCGCCACCATGGAATACGAAGACAATGGCGCAACGCTGATGCTCCGCCTGCGTAGTGGCGAAACCCACATGACCGATGCCGATAACCCTGAAAACTATTTCCGCATTCGTTATTTCTCGCAAGACCTCGCCATGAAGAACGTGGATGACCGCTTGGAACGCCGTAGCCGCAGTTACCGAAGCGACCGTGAAATGCCTATCGAGATGATGACCGAAGTGGTGGAAGATGCCGAAAAGCGCTATGTGGAATTCAGGGATCAGGCTCTCGAAAAGAGGTTGAATACGCTTGTGACATTGCGTGATGATGTCATGGGTGATTCCATTGTCCCGAAATCGGTCGAAAGCGGAACAAAGATTGATTCTATCCAGCGCAGGCGGTCCTTGCAGCGACTCCGTGTTCAAGAAATTGCGTCGCTCCGCTCGACCGAAAGACTGTATGGCCGCATGGAAACAGAACTCAAGCGCAAGGCGCAGTACACGGTCGAAATTCACAAGAAGTACAGTACCGGTTTTGCCTGCTTTATCTTTATTCTGATTGGAGCCCCTCTTGGAATCATGGCTCGTAAGGGCGGTATCGGTACGGGTATTCTTTATAGCCTTGCGTTCTTCGTGATTTATTGGATTTGCCTGATTGGTGGCGAAAACATGGCGGACAGGCTCTTGATTGATCCGGTGCTTGCCATGTGGGCGTCGAACATTATCATTGGAACCTTCGGCATATTCATTACGGTGGCCATGGTGCGCGACCGTTTCTCGGGCGATTCCAAGTTCTTTAGGGCGATTCGCGCTGTGGGCGGTTTCTTCAAGAAAATATTCGGATTCTTTACCAGGAGGATTGGATGAAATTCTCCCGGTACATGATGTGGAACTTCTTGAAGATGTTCCTGCTGGTGCTCTTGGGCGCAATCCTGATGTTTGCGGTCATTGACTTTGTGGGTAACATCAAGACTTGGCTTGCCCGCGACACCAAGGATGCAATCGATTACTATGTAAGCTACCTGCCTTACATGATTTACTTGATTTCGCCGGTGGCCCTGTTTATTGCGGTCCTTGCCTCGATCGGTAACATGACTCGCCACCTTGAAATGAGCGCCATGCAAAGCTCTGGCCAGGCTCCGTTCAAGACTTTGATTCCGATTTTTGTGTTCGGCGTGATAGTGTCTATTGCCTCTTATGAAATGAGCGAACTCTGGCTCCCTGACGCCAACCACAAGCGTCTAGAGACCATGGAAACGAACGCCCAGAAAAAGAAGAACCCGCGCATCAAGGAAAAGCGAGACTTTACTTTTATCGATAGCGAACACGCGAGCTGGTTCTTTAGGCATTATTCCGGCAAGGGCCGCTTTGGTCGCGACGTGGTTTTGCTCCTTCGCGAAGATGGCCGACTGGTAGAACGCTACGATGCCAAACTGGTCCGCTGGATTGAAGAGCCGCCCAAGGATTCGCTCGATTCTATAGCAAGGCTTTCTAGCATTGACCCGCCGCCGGGCTGCTGGCAGTTTGAACGCGGGCACCGCCGAGAATTCCATAAAGACGGTACGGTGAACGTGTTCCCGATTCATCGTGAAAAAGTCTGTGACAAGATTACGACTCATCCGGGCGACTTGATTAACGAACGCCAGACCGCCGACGAAATGGATTCCAAGATGGTCATGGCTAGAATCAATGTGCTGCGCCGTTCGGGTGAAGACACGCGCGCCATGGAAACCGCACTCCAGTTTAAACGTTCTGCCCATTGGATGAATTTGATTGTACTACTCATCGGTGCAGCTCTTTGCCACCGCTATAGTCGTTCTGGGGGCCTTTCCCAGAAGTTCGGGGTTGGCCTCTTGATAGTTTTTAGCTATTATATTCTTGAAAGAATTGGCTTAAAGATGGGAGAAAATGGTGCGCTTTCGCCTTTTTGGGCGGCATGGATTAGCCACTTTGTATATGGCGGCGTCTCGGTCGTAATGCTGTACCGTTCCTTCCGTTTATAGTGGGATAGATATGTCTGTTGCAGAAATTTTATTCGTGGTCGCTGGCCTTTTGCTTGGCCTTGCATTCCAGGGGGGAATGTTCCTGTTCCTGATTCCCTTCGCCGTCGTTGCGTTTGTGCTTGCCTGCATGAACCGCCCGCGCCTTGCCGGCCCGAATGCCCAGCAGCCTGCAACGGCTCCCATTCCGACGATTTTCAAGAATCGTTCGACGACGAATACCCCGGTGATTACCCCGACTTTGCAGAACGAATTTTCCAATGCGCCTAGGGGTATGGCTAATGAACCCGAAGCCGCTCTTAAGGTAAGCCAGGTCTGGGCTCGTGCCAATGCTGACATTAATCGTTCCATGACGGACATGCTGCTTGCACTCAAGATTGTGGTTCCGCATGTGAATTCTGTCATCGTGTTTACGCAGATGGAAAACCAGAAGGAATGGGGTATCCGCAATTTCGCAAACGACAAGGAAATTTCGGTGAACCTTCGCACGCGCATTACCGAAACGTCTGGCCTTTTGGGCCAGCTGTTCCGCAGCAACGTGAACCGCCTTTTGGAAGGCGACCTTCCGGGTGCCAAGAGCGTGATGTACTATGTGGACAATCCGGCAATCAAGTCGGTGGTGGCCGTGCCAATGATTGACCATGCCTCTGGACTCCGCGTGGGAGCCTTGGTCATGGATTCCGTGTATCCGAATGCGTTTAACGACATGACGGCCAATGCGCTCAAGTTTATCGCAAGCGCTATTTCGATGCTCGACTACAAGGGCTTCTATTCGGCCCAAAAGCACATTGCCCTGCAGCAGTACGGCGGACTTTACAGCTACCTGCGCAAGTTCTTCCAGAATATGTCGGTCAAGGATATCTACAAGCAGATTATCAATTACGTGAAGGCAAACATGGCTTACGACCGCCTCACGATTCTAGCCATGGATCCGGGCGACGACATGAATGGCCGCGTGGTGTACTGCGACGGTGTAGATGCCGAGCAGTTTGCGAACAAGAAGTTTACGCTTTCGGACAAGGGCGTGTTTGTGCTCGCCCTGATGCGCAACCGCCCCATGGAACGTTCGTTCTTGCCGGGCTTTAAGGATTACCTGCCGCGCTTGAACGATTCGGAACGCAAGAACTTGAACCTGCGCCAGATTTTGGTAATGCCTATTGCGGCAGAACATGGCTCCGATACGGCTGAAATTGCGATTTGCCTTGAAAGCAGCAGCTCCATGCCGTACAATGATCACGAAAAGGAACTGCTCAAGGCCTTTGCCGGCGTTGCAGGCTTTGCCTACAATCGCGCCCGCAAGTTTGAACTGGGTTGCGACCAGGCCATGCGCGACGGCCATACGGGCCTCATCAACAAGAAGACCATGTTTGAAAAGTTGCGCTCCGAAAAGATTCGCGCAGACCGCGGCAAGTATAGCATTGGCCTCTTGATGATGGATATTGACCACTTCAAGCATGTGAACGATACTTATGGTCACCCGATTGGTGATGTGGTCATCAAGGGAATTGCCGACACCATCAGTAAAGAAATCCGTAGCGAAATCGACGTGGTGGCACGCTTTGGCGGCGAAGAATTCGTGGTTGCTTTGATTGATACCGATGCCGATGGCATGATCGAAACTGCAGAACGCATTCGCAAGTCGGTCGAAAAGCTCGTGTTCGATGTACACCAGGCAGAACCCTTGCGCGTGACGGTAAGTATCGGCGCGTTCTTGCTGACATTGAACTTTAACGGCGATTTGGAAAAGGCCATCAATAATGCAGACCAGGCGCTGTACCGCGCTAAGGAAGGCGGCCGCAACCAGGTCGTGCAGTTCGAAAAACAAGAATCTGAACCCGTGAGTGTATAGCATGTTTACCGCGCTCGATTGGATTGTCTTAGTCGCATACTTGTTACTCTCAATCGCGATCGGCTTGTTTGTCTCGCGCGGTAATAAGAATCTTAAAGAGTACATGCTGGGCGGCGGCTCCATCCCGTGGGTGGCCGTAGGCATTAGCCTTATTGCAACGTCTGTCAGTGCCACAACGTTCTTGGGCGCGCCTGCCGATGTTTATGGCGACAACATGACGTTCCTCATGTTCCAGATTGGCGCCTTCATTAGCATTGTGGTGGTGGGACTTGTCTTTATTCCCAAGTTCCGGACTTCTGGCATTAACAGCGCCTATGAACTTTTCGAAGTCCGATTCTCCCGCCCGGTGCGCAGGCTTGCCGCCATATTCTATTGCTTGCACTTGCTGCTCCGTACGGGAATCCTCTTGTTTGCACCGTCACTGGTGCTTGCGCAGATTCTGCATATCGACTTGAAACTTGCGATTATCGTGTCGGCGGCGGTGGCCATATTCTACACTTGGTTCGGCGGCATCAAGGCGGTCATTTGGACTGACGTGATGCAGTTCGTGGTGTTCTTTGGTGGTGGCGTGCTGGTGCTGTTTCTCATTTCGAATGCGGTCGGCGGCTTTGGCGAAATGGCGACCCTTGCTAGCGAAGCGGGCAAGACCAAGTGGTGGGATGCCTCGATGGATATTTCGAATGCTCGCACACTTGTGTCGGCGGGCTTTGCCTATGCGATTCTTGAAATTGCGATTCGCGGTTGCGACCAGCAGTTTGTGCAGCGCTACTTGAGCTGTAAAGATGTGAAGGCCGCGAACCGTTCGAGCATTCTTTCGATGGTGCTTGGCTGTGCCGTTTCCATCTTGTTCTACTGGGTGGGCGCCGCTCTCTATGTTTATTACCAGAAGGCCCATGTGGCAGCACTTCCTGAAGGCTTGGGCCAGAACGACGTGTTCCCCTATTTTATTGTCAATGGACTTCCGGTGGGTGTGACGGGCTTGATTGTGGCGGCTATCTGTGCGGCTGCCATGAGTAGCCTTTCGGGTGCTATCAATTCGCTTGGTAATACGTCGGAACGCGACTTCTTGAACTGGGACGAAAACGCCGGAATCGGTGGCCTCAAGCGTGCCAAGATTTGGACGGTGGTCTGGGGCGTGCTGGGTGTTTTCTTTGCCTTGTTTGCCGCAACGCAGCAGGGGAGTCTTCTTAAGAATGCGCTCTTCTTTACAGGCCTTTTCACGGGCCCGCTTCTCGGTATGTTCGTACTTGCGTTCTATGCCGATAAAGTCTTCGGTACAGGGGCAGGTAAACTCCGCGGCTGTGCCGTTGTCGTTGCCGTGATTTGCGGCATGTGCAGTTTGATTCTTGTTCAGGGAATACCGGCTTTTGGAGTGCCGGCTGTATTGGGTGGAATCTTTAGCTGGCCTTGGATGCCCTTTATTAGCATGACGACGACGATTGTAGTCGCCTTGCTTGTGAATGCGGTTACAAACCTGTTGAAGGTCCGAAAATAAGTTTCAAGATAACTAGGGGTAAGTTATGAACAAAGTAACATTGGGGCTTGTCTTGCTAGTCGTATTGCTTGGCTTCTTGCTGCTTACGACCAACAATCAAAATGCAATGCAGAATGCGATGCCGAAATCCTTGAAGGTTCCGTCTGTAGTAAGCGATGCGCAGATGTCTACGGTAAAGGTGTCTGCTTCGGAATCCCGCAAGTATCAGGCGAACGAATTCGTGACGTTTGCCATGCTTGAATTGCGCGGCCGCGACAAGGAACTTCTCTACAAGCAGCTTGAAACCCGTCGCCAGGCGATTTTTGAACAAATGAATAAACTCGATATCCTGAATTCCGATATCGAACAGAATAGTGTCGACATGCGTAAGGAATGGTCCTACGACAAGGGAACTCGCAGCCTTACCGGCTATGTGGTGAGCCAGTCCTTTGCAATCCGTTGTTCTTCAAGATCTGTGGCCGCTGCTGCAGTAGCTGTCCTTTCTGCAGAACTCGATGTTGAAATCGATCGTACTTCGGCACGCCTCCAAAGCGAAGATTCTCTGCGCAAAGAAATTATCCTTTCTGTAGGCAAGAAGGCCTTGAGCAAGGCGGAAAGCTACGCCGAAAGCGTTGGCGGCAAACTTGGCAAGGTAATCTCGGTCAGTGAAAACGGCGGTAGCGACCTTATGCACGGACGGCAAGTCCTGGGGGCAGCCAAGTTCAACGACTATAGCGAAGACGCCCTTCTTTCGTCTATCGCGGACTCCGTAAGCATCTCTGCATCGGTTCATTTGGTGGTAGAATTGCTCCAATAATACGGGCTAGTCACAAGGTCCTTGTTTGTCAAGACGTAGTTTATAAAAAACTTTTATTTTTGTGTTGATAAGTATCCGAAAGGGTAAAATTCGCTAACTGCTTATAAATAAAGGCGTTAGCTTTTATTTTGCTTACTTTGTAGAAAATTGCTTTTAAAGCCCTTTTTCGGGAATGTTGATAAGTTGACTTTTGTAAGCTTAAATTTACATAAAAAGCGTTATTTTTTTGAAAAATGTCTTCCAATGACACATACATTTGTTATATTGTTTTCCATATCTTGTGCTTCGAGCTTCTTTTGAGACACAAGATATAGTAAGTACCGGAATTGAAAGAAAAAAATATGCTCGATACGAGTTTCGCCCGTAAAACCGCTGTTGGGGGCTGATTCGCCGGGCAGCAAGGATTGGTAGATGATAGTTTCTGTAAGGAAGCGCGACGGCCGTGAGATGCCGTTCAACATTGAAAAGATTGTCGACGCCATTGTCAAGGCATTCCGCGCCTCGGGCGAACTTGACGAACAGATCAAGGCCGCTCAAAGTCAGTTGAATTTGTTGGGAAACGATGACGTGCTCACGAGCACGGCCCTCAAGGTGTCTGCCGATGTGGTGGGCCGCCTTGAATCCGAGGGCAAGAATGTTCCCGAAATCGAAGAAATCCAGGACGCTGTCGAAAAGGCTCTTACCGAAGGTGGTTATGCCGATACCGCCAAGAGCTACATCCTGTACCGTGCCGAACGTACCCGCGTGCGCGAAGTCAACACTCGCCTCATGCATACGCTCCGCGACATTACCTTCAGCTCTGCCAAGGAATCCGACCTCAAGCGTGAAAACGCAAACATCGATGGCGATACCGCCATGGGTACCATGCTCAAGTATGGTTCCGAATCCGCAAAGCATTTCTACACCATGATGATGCTCAAGCCTGAGCACAGCCGCGCCCACATGGAAGGCGATATCCATATTCACGATTTGGATTTCTATTCCCTTACCATGACCTGCTGCCAAATCGACCTCAAGAAGCTTTTCAAGAACGGCTTCAATACCGGTCACGGTCATCTGCGTGAACCCAAGGATATCCGTAGCTACGCCGCTTTGGCCGCTATCGCTATTCAGTCTAACCAGAACGACCAGCATGGTGGTCAGTCTATTCCGAACTTTGACTACGCCATGGCTGACGGCGTGCGTATCACTTACCGCAAGGCTTACCTTTCCAACATGGTCAAGGCTCTCATTCTTCTCACGGGCAAGACCGAAGAAGAAATCCAGCCGGTGGTAAAGAAACTTCACACCGAAATGGCCGAAATGGACATGGTGGCAACGCTTGTTCCGAACGAAAAGTTCCAGGAAGCCGAAGCCCGCGAATTGTCCAAGACCTATGGCGAAGAAGTGACCAAGAATGCACAGAAGTTTGCCGAAAAGATGGCCTACGAAGAAACCGACAAGGCTACCTTCCAGGCTATGGAAGCTTTCGTTCACAACCTGAACTCCATGCACAGCCGCGCCGGTGCCCAGACTCCGTTCTCCAGCATCAACTATGGTATGTGCACCGAACCCGAAGCCCGCATGGTCATGAAGAATTTGCTTCTCACGACTGAAGAAGGCCTCGGCGGTGGTGAAACGGCTATCTTCCCGATTCAGATTTTCCGCGTGAAGAGCGGTATCAACTTGAACGAAGGCGAACCGAACTACGACTTGTTCAAGCTCGCTTGCCGCGTGAGTGCAAAGCGTCTGTTCCCGAATTTCAGCTTCCAGGACGCTCCGTACAACCTGCAGTATTACAAGCCGGGGCATCCCGAAACTGAAATTTCGTACATGGGTTGCCGTACCCGCGTGATCGGCAATAATTATGACCCGACTCGCGAAATCTCGTACGGTCGTGGCAACTTGAGCTTTACGTCTATCAACCTGCCGCGTATCGCCATCAAGATGAAGTCTGTGGATTTGTTCTTCAAGGAACTTGACCGCATGATGCAGCTTGTGAGCGACCAGCTCATGGAACGCTTTGCCGTCCAGAGCCGCCGCAAGGTCAAGAACTTCCCGTTCCTCATGGGACAGGGCGTGTGGATCGATTCCGACAAGCTCGGCTGGGAAGATACCGTGGGCGAAGTGATCAAGCATGGTACGCTTTCGATCGGCTTTATCGGTCTTGCGGAAACCTTGGTCATGCTGACTGGCAAACACCACGGTGAATCCGAAGAATCCCAGCAGCTCGGCCTCAAGATTATCGGCCACATGCGCGAATTCTGCGACAACGAATCCAAGCGCCTGGGCCTTAACTTCAGCCTTTTGGCAACCCCTGCCGAAGGCCTGTCTGGCCGCTTCGTGCGCATGGACAAGAAGAAGTTTGGCATTATCCCGGGCGTTACCGACCGCGATTACTACACCAACTCCTTCCATGTTCCGGTGTACTACAAGATTTCGGCATTCAAGAAGCTTTCTTTGGAAGCCCCGTACCACGCACTCACCAATGCCGGCCACATCAGCTATGTCGAACTCGATGGCGACCCGACGCAGAACTTGGACGCATTCGAAAAGATCGTGAAGCACATGGCAAAGGTGGGTATCGGTTATGGTTCCATCAACCACCCGGTGGACCGCGATCCGGTTTGCGGATTCGTAGGTGTGATCGGTGACTGCTGCCCGCGTTGCGGACGTAGCGAAGGCCACGCCATTTCCGAAGAAAAGTTGAAAGAACTGCGTAGACTTTATCCGGGTATGCCTGCATTCAAGGGTATCCGCTAATTAAAATTTCTAGTAAGGAGAATCAAATGTCTGATAAGGAACTGAACAAATACGGTGAAGGAATCGGATTCGAACGTATCCGCCGCATCACGGGTTACCTGGTCGGTACCGTCGATCGCTTCAACAACGCCAAGCGTGCCGAAGTGAACGATCGCGTGAAGCACGGCGTATAATATGGACGAATACCCTCGCTTGCGGATTGCCGGAATCGAACCCGAATCGTTCGTGGACGGTCCCGGAATCCGTATGACAATCTTTACCCAAGGTTGTCACCATAATTGTCCCGGGTGTCAGAATCCGCAGACCCACGATTTCAACGGGGGTCATTTTATTGATATCGATGAAATCCTCGAAATGATCGAGGAAAATCCGCTGCTTGACGGTATCACGTTCAGTGGTGGAGACCCGATGGACCAGGCGGCAGCCTTGATTCCGCTTGCGCGAGAAATCAAGGAACGTGGGCTCAACTTGGTGATTTTCACCGGTTATACCTACGAACGCCTTATGGATCTTGCGCCCGAACGCCCGGACATGTTCGAACTGTTGACTTTTGCCGATATTTTGATCGACGGCCCCTTCATTATGGCGAAAAAATCGCTTGAAATCAAGTTCAGGGGCTCTACGAACCAGCGCATAATCGATGTGCAGCAAAGTTTGGTCGAAGGTCATGTGGTTCTTCACCAGATTCAACTGGACGAAATGAAAGTCCGCCCTGATTTGGTAATGGCTTAAAATCTCTCTTTTTGAATGTGGAAACTGCTCCGGATGGGGCAGTTTTTTTTGTGTAAAGCATTGTTGACATTATATATCTTGTTTGTTATATTTTGTTTGCATTAATTTTATAGAGGAGGACAAATGCAGCTTAAATATGCATTTTCTTTTGCCGCCGTTGCGGCTTTCCTTGCGGCTTGCGATAGCACTGTCACTAACATCAACGACGATGCAAAGGCCGAAGGCACCATTACAATCAAGGTCGTGGACAACCATTCTGGCGCAGCCCTTTCTGGCGTGACCGTTTATTCCGTTGTTGACGACAAGGCTGTTATTGCGGACTCTCTGGGCCTTTCCGTGTGGAAGAATCAGACTCTGGGCGATCACAGCTACCAGATTTCCAAGGATGGCTATGCCACGGTTCATGCTCTCGTGAATCTTGCTGAACAGGGCCAGGGCGACGTTCCTCGCGTGGGCGATGTCATTCAGACTGTTCCGATGTACAAGGCCGGCGTAAAGGCTAAGGGCATCGTTCTGTTCACCGACGACAAGGGCAAGACGAACGGTGCTTCTGGCGTGACGGTCTATGCTAACCTGCCGAAGGAATTCGTTCCGTGCGAACTGACCACCAAGACTAGCGAAAATGGTGAATACTCGTTCGACAAGCTTCCGGAAGGCGTTGAAGTGCAGATCTCCGTGGGCCAGGAACAGATCAAGTCCAAGACCTATGCAGGTAGCGATATCAGACTCGTGGGCGGCGCTTCGATGCGCGCTGGCGACGTCATTAACGTTGCTTCGATCAGCCTCGTGAAGAGCTCCGCTCAGATCGTGAAAATTGATGACAATACGAACAGCGTTGATGTGGGTTCTGACCTCACGTTCACCTTCGCTGCAGAATTGGATGCCGATTCCGTGAACACCTCTCATTGGAGTGTCACCAAGGGTGGTACCAATGTCTTAATCTCTACTTCCTTGAGCAAGGACAAGCGTACGGTTACAGTTTCCCCGTATACGGGCAAGTGGACTAAGGATGCTTCTTACGCTGTGCGTGCAACGGTTTACTCTGTCGATGGCGCTTATGCCCCGGTGAACGCGACCTTCGTGGTGGGCGGTGGTTCTTCTAGCGCTGGCAAGCCCGAAAATGTCAAAGGCCTCATGATTGCCCAGGATCCGGACTACACTTACTATGCACGTCTCTCTTGGGATGAATCCGATGACGCCACTCGTTACAACATCTACTCCAAGACGAACCTCGACAACGACTTCGCCTACCTGACTTACACGAGCTCGACCTACTACAGAGTCGACCTTGACAACTACGGCTCCAAGGTCAAGACGCTCTACTTCATTGTGCTCCCGGTGAACTCCGATGGCGTCGAAGCCGACATCGAAGGTGCAAAGACGGTGAAGTATACCATCGAGTCTGACATTGAACCTGAAGAAGAATTCGAAGACGATCTGTAGTAATCAAGAATTATAGATACAAGAAAACCACCGGAAAATCCGGTGGTTTTTTATTTGTATAACGAAAACCACCTGCTAGGCAGGTGGTTCCAAATAAGCTTTAGCGATACTGAAAAAAAGTCCTTTGGTTATAATTGAGATGCGGCCTGACAACTGCATAACAATAAAACCAAAGGATGAAATTCAATGGAAAATATACAAACATTAGCTCATACGAGTTGGAATTGCAAATACCACATAGTTTTCGCTCCGAAATTCAGGAGGAAGGTCTTTTACGGGGAGAAACGCCAAGAAATAGGGAAAATCCTCCGGTCACTGTGTGAATGGAAGAAAATCACGATAATCGAGGCGGAGGTATGTCCGGACCATGTTCATATGCTGCTGGAAATACCGCCCAAGTTCGCCGTGTCCAGCGTGGTAGGTTTCTTGAAAGGGAAGAGTAGTGTGCAGTTGTACGAACGGTTTCCCGAACTAAAGTTTAAATACAAAAACAGGGAGTTTTGGTGTCGTGGTTACTATGTTGACACGGCAGGAAAAAATGCAGTCAAGATAGCGAACTACATTCGTCATCAACTGGATGAAGACCGATTTGGGGAGCAACTGACCATGATGGGTAAACTGTAGCCCGCTTGCGGGCATGCCGGTAGGGACCGTACGCCAGTGCCAGACCGTCAACGCGTGAGACGCGTTGCTAGTATCCTAGGGCTATGCCCGTATATGAAGAACCGCCGGCTACGCCGGCGGGTCACTTTTTAAGAACTTGCAGAAAAAAAATTAGGCGAAATTAATTGTCGTCAATTTCAAACGAAGAAGAACTTTCTCCTTCATCTTCTTCGCTAGAGCTGGAGAGTTCTTCCTCGGAGGAGGAGCTTTCTTCTTCTTCGCTGGAGCTGGAGAGCTCTTCGTCTTCGGAAGAAGAGCTTTCTTCTTCCTCTTCGCTGGAGCTGGAGAGTTCTTCGGCTTCGGAAGAAGAGCTTTCTTCTTCTTCGCTGGAGCTGGAGAGCTCTTCGTCTTCGGAAGAGGAACTTTCGATTTCTTCTTCGCTGGAGCTAGATTCTTCTTCGGCTTCGGAAGAGGAACTTTCTATTTCTTCGCTGGAACTGGATTCTTCTTCTATTTCGGAAGAAGAACTTTCCTCTTCTTCGCTGGAGCTGGATTCTTCGATTGAAGAGGAACTCTTGGGCGTTTCGATGGCATCGTCTTCATTGAAGATGGGCTTTTTCGAACTGGAGCTTACGTCTTTGGAAGAGGTGCTGCTGGAGGATTTCGTGAGTTCCTTTTCCCAGCCGAGGGAAATCCATTCGCCATCCACGCAACGGTAGAAGCTGCCGTCGGCGAGCACCTGCATAATGTCGTCCTTTGTAGAAGAGTTGCATTTTCCTAATTCGGCAATGGTCTTTACGACGCCGTCGGGCATCGGTGCAGAAGAGGTAGCGGATCCAGAATCGGAATCGCCGCAACCGCCCAAAATGGCCATGGAAATCATGGATGCGCTTAAGAACGCTTTTTTCATCCTGTTCTCTCCTTTTTAAGTTCCCAAATATTAATTTGTAACGAACAATATACAAATTTTAGGACGATTTTTAAAGATTTCATTGTCTTTTTAAACAAAAATGCTTCATTATACGTTTTCGGGGGTGTATTATACGGTTTGTATAATTTATGTGATTTTAGATTGTTGATTATTGTGAAAATTGCCTATTTTGTGTAAAATTCCGTATTTTTGTATAATAAAATTGTTGACTGTAACCCAGAAAAAAGATATATTCCTTAGTATGAAATCGGTACTTGAATACAAAGACTATCACCTCTTTATGCAGGACTATTACGACGAACGCAAGCGTCTCGGTGCGTTTTCGTGGCGCGAGTTCTGCAAGAGTGCTGGTTTTACCTCGCCGAATTTCTTGAAGCTCGTGTGCATGGGCCAGAGTAAGCTCAGCAAGGTCAAAATAGACGATGTGGCGAAGGCGATGGGGCTTGTCGGCTACGAGGCGGATTATTTCCGCGAAATGGTCTTGTTCTGCAACGCGGATAAAGACGAGGCCAAGAAGGCGGCTCTCCTCGAAATGCAGAGGATTGCGTTGGAACACAAGGTGCGCGTGGTCGATGGTGATGCCTTCCAGTATTATGAATCCTGGAAGTATCCGGTTTTGAGGGAACTCATTCCGATGATGCCGGGAGCGACCCCTCGCGACATCGCTGATGTATGCAAGGAACATGTGTCCGCCGAAGAAGTGCGCGATGTATTGAATTTCTTGGTGAAGGCCGGGTTCCTGAAAAAGGACGGCGAAAAGGTCTATTCGCAGACGGAGCAGACCGTAATCGGTTCGCAAGAGGCGCTGCCTATAGCAATACGTGCCATGCATAAAGAGATGGCGAGCATGGCCGCCCGCGCCGTAGACCGCTATTCCGTAAACGAGCGCCATTTTACGGGCGTCACGCTCAGCGTGAATCAGGAGGCTCGTGAAAGGATTGCAAAAGAGCTTGACGCCTGCTGCAGAAAAGTGCTTGCGATTGCGAACGAATACAACGACCAGGATCAGGTTTGTAGAATCAATTTCCAGTTTTTCCCGGTAACGGACAAAGTTAAAGAGGTGCACCATGCTTAAGAAGTTTGCACTAGCCGTCAGTTTCATATTCTCCATTTTCATGGAGGCCTGTTCCAGCGATAACGTGGCCGGCGGGACGATTGATCCAAATTCCATTGCCGAGGTTAGCAGCTCTTCCGAAAGCGTTCCGGATGTGAATCCGATAGTAACAAGTTCGTCCGCAGGTGAAAAGAATGTGGGCGGGTCCAGTTCGTCCGAAGCCATTGAGGATTCCGTTGCCAAATCCAGCTCGTCTCAAAAATCTGTCTTGTCAAGTTCTAGTTCCTCACAGGTGGGGCCGAAGAACATGAGCAGCAGTTCGATTGAAGATAAAGACCTTGTGCCGGATCCGATACCTGTGTCTTCTTCGTCGGAAGAAGTTGATGGCCGAAGCTCTTCGTCGGAATACCATAATCTTCGCGTCCATACAGAGGATTTCAGTTTGCAGTGCAAGGATTATTCACTCTATAATAAAAACGATATTCCCGTTGTCGACCCCGAAATCGAACCTCCTTCGGCTCGCTTCTACATGGATGGAAATTCAGAAGTGATTCAGTTTGAAAATGTCCAATTCGATGTTCCTTGCGACGAAGAACAACGGACTTCATTCTTGAATGATGTCAACGAATCTGGCGCAATAGTAGGCCTTGATGGGAATACGTTGTATGCTGCTTTTAGTCGGAGCAAGGGCTTGGATTATGGCTGTTTCTGTGTGGTAGATGCCGGATTCAAAATGGACCAGTTCTACCCTGGCATTGATTCTGCAGTCTTCGATAATCAAAGGGCAATTCCGCTAGGAAAATAATTAAAGGAGGAAATCATGAAAAAGAATTCGATTTTTGCAACAGTCGTCTCTGTTGCGGCTGCGATGACACTCTCGTTTGGCTTACTTGCTTGCGGCGATGATTCGTCTTCGGGCACGGCGCCTGAAGCGCCCGTGACAGGGAACAATAGTTCCGCGGTGGAGGAGTCTTCCTCTAGCGAGGAGCAGGGACCTTCTTCTAACGAGGAACAGAGTTCGTCTTCGGAGTTGTCGTCTTCGAGCTTTGATATTCACATGTCGAGCCAGACTTGTTGTATCGATCGTTCGTCTTCTTCGCAAGAAGAAACCGTACAGCAGATTAACGATATCTTTGGAACGTGCCTCGATAAAAAGGTGGACCCTATGATGGATGCGACCTTGCCTCCTGTAGCCTATTTGGGTTATGAAGACGGAGACGATTCGGCGACGGTCGTTGTCGAGAATGTTTCGATGAATTGTAGGTCTATTAGCGGAACAAAAAGTATAATTCGCCAACCGATTGTCGGAAACATCTACCTTTCGGCGTCCGGTGATACCCTTTATATGGAACAGGCTGCGCTTGATACAGTCAATGCCGAACCGGATTGCATGTGTGATTCCCGACTGATTTTTAAGGTGAAGGCTGATCCTGCATTCATCAATGCCACGATATTAGTTGCCGTTAAAGGCGGTGATTATGGCTACAGAATGGAAATTGTTAAGGCGTTTCCACCTGATGAACAGGAACCGCGGGATTCTATTCCTGTCACACAAGATAGTGTTCCTGAATCGACCCCGACGGATTTGGAATTGAAGGGGTTTGAAAGAGGTAAATGCATGAATGATGATCTTGCCGCCAAGCCAGTTGCAAAGTCTGCCGCTACCGAACGCCTCGAAGCAAGGCAGATTACTTACATGAACGGCGAAACTGTCTTGACTTTGGAAAATGTGACGGACTATTGCGGAATTGACGCGAAGGTTTCTCAGAAGATGGTCGGCGATACCTTGATGCTTGACTATTACGATGCAACCAGTGTAACCAAGTGCATTTGCAACTTTGATAAAATCGAATTCCTGATTGAACCGGAAAATGCAACTGCCCGATACGTCAAGTTCAAGGATGTTCTGTACTGGGTCAATGAGATCCGGTATGTGGTTGATCCTAATTGGAAAGGGTAATTACTCCTTGCTACTCACGAAAAACAGGTGCTCCCATTGGAGCACTTGTTTTAATTTCTTTTATTCCCGGAAAAACGGGGCTTATTAGTATAGCGTAGGCGAAAGAGGTAAGTCGTTGAGCGAACATTCGTTGGCCAAAGGCCAAGGCCATGTGAGCGAGACGAGCTCACCTCTGGAGCGGAGCATACTAATATAGAAGAGCGAACACCATGCCGGGGCGGAAGTACTTACCGGCGGTGTACTTCAGTGCTGTGCTGTGGAGCAGCATGAACAGCGCACTTGCTTCAACCTTGTTGGCCTTGGCGATGCTGCCGAAAGCCTTCGTAAAGGCGGGCAGGTTGCGCGGGAGCTTCGGGCTGATGCGGCTGTCGGCAAGGAGGGCGCCCTTCTTCAGGAGTTCCTTGTGCATCTTCTCGGCGGCGGTAGCGCTGAGGCCAAATGCCTTCACCAGAGCTTCCGGGTGCAGGCGGCAGGAGCCGTTGAATCCTTCCGGTGCGGCGAACGGGATGCGGGCTTCTTCGTAGAGGTTGCGAATCATGGAATCGCCCATGTCGGCAGCCTGCTTTTCGAGGCCGTGGTGCATCATGGCGCACATAATGCTGTACTGAATGCCAATCCACACGTCGTGAGCCTGGAAGTTGAATTCGTCGAGCGGAGAGCCGTCCTTGCGTACAAGGTTTGCGGCACCGATGAGCGGGCTGTTGGCCTTGTAGTTCGTGTTGAAAACGCGGAGCAGGTTGGCCTTGGCCTTCTTCTCGTCGCTGATGGGCTTGAGGCCGAGCAGGCGCAGGTACGTGTCGGCGAGCATCGTGTCGGCGAATACGTCGTCGCAGTCGTTTGCAATCTTTGCGTTCCAGCTGGCGGTAAAGGCGTCCTTGCACTGGGCGGTGAGCCATGCCTTCTTGAGACCGCGGAGTTCATTCTTCGAAAGTTCCACGTCGCTCGGGATTTCGCCTGCGTTCAGCCATTCGTTGATGGTCTTGAGAGCTGTCTTCACGTTGGTGCCGTCGATAACGAGCGTTTCCTTGATGGCGTCGGCGAGCTGCGGGAGCTTGTCGGCCACAACGTCCTTCGCTTCCATCGGAGTCACGAAGAAGTGGTAGTAGCCTTCGGCTTCGTCCCAAAGGGCTTCGTCGAATTCCTTATTGGCAGCGTCGGCCTTGGCGTTCCAAGTGTCGGCCTGAGCCTTGTCGCCGAGGATTTCGGCAATCTTTGCTGCAGCGCGGAGTCCTGCAATCCAGAGGCTGCCGCAGTACACGGAAATGCCGTGGCTGGAGAGGTTGTCGAACGTGTCGTCGGTACCGTGGGTGAGCGGGAAGTTTTCGCCTTCGTTCACCATCTTTTCGAGGTACTGCATGGCGGCATAGACAGCTTCCTTGCAATCCTGCAAGTTCTGCTTGTCCTGCGTCTTCACGTAATGACGGAGAACCATCAGCACATACTTCGGGGCGAGATCCTTCCATTCCTTCACGTTGTGCCAGTCGTAGGCATCGGGTTCAGCGTCGAAGGGGCTCCCGAGGTCGTGAATCACGGCGCCACGTACGGCGCGCGGGCCTTCGAGTTTCGGGTCCGGAAGGTCGGCGAACGGGTGGTTCACATATTCGTGGTGACGGCGACGGTTGTCGTTTACGGCGAGAATTGCGTCACCGAAGCGCTTCATCACCACACCGTCGAGGCGCGGCATCAAAGCCATCAGGCTGAAGCTACCGTAGAAGTAAACGTCCAGAGAGTTGAAGAACGGATAGTCGGCGCATTCGCGGACGAGGAAACGGTCATCCTTGTCCCACACGGTGGCTTCGGCGAGGAAGCTGAGGGTGTTGATAGCGAGGCTCTTGAATTCGTCCTGCTTGGCAGCAGTCTTGTAGAGCTTGGCCACGGCCTTCTTCGGGACGAGGGCTTCGAATGCCTTGAGGCGAGCGTCGAAGTTCTTGTCGGCGGCGAGAGCTTCTTCGAGGATGGCGCCCACGCGTCCATAAGCTTCGGGGAAGAATGCGGTGTATTTCTTGGCGGAAGTAAGCTTGTTCAGCTTGATTTCGGGGAAGTCGAGCACCAGGTTGAATTGGAAGCTGACCTTCTGCTTCGGCTTGAGAACTGCGGTAACAGCTACCGCACCGGCCATCGTTTCGCGGCCGCTGTAAACGTTCTTGACCCAGGCTTCGCAAACGCGACCGCTACGGAGTGCGCACTTCAGCACGCTGGCAGCGTCATCCTGGTAGAACATCGGCTTCACGGAAACGTTCAGGTTGTCCTTCTTGTTCCAAGCGACAGACACGCCCATGCAACCGTTGAAGTCGCTTTCGGCCAGCGGCTTTTCGTTGTAGAATTCGAGACCGCGGACTTCGCGACCGTCGTTAGCCTGTTTGCTAAACTTGACGCCCTTCGGGAAACGTGCAGACGGCACGAGCACAAAGCTGGAGTCCTGAACGCCCTGGCGGTCCTTCTTGGCCATGTAACCGGCGATGCAGTCCTGCACCTGCACGATGGTGATTTCGCGGGTTTCCTTGGTGGTATTTTCGAGAGTGAACACGGTAGCGTTCACCGGGAGGCTAGAAAGGCGTTCGTCACCCGGAGTCACGTAGCTGGACTGGGTCTTGGTAATCTGCACGCCCTTGCCTTCATACTTGGTTTCGCTCACCGGATAGAGTGCGGCGTACTGCATCTTGGCGGCATCGTAACCGGCCTGGCCCAAGAATTCGCTGTCGTTTGCCCATGCGGCGGTGAGGGCGCCCTGGCGCACAACCTTTTCACCAACGACACCGTTGAAAAAGTCGATGACGGCGCTGCGGTTGAGTTCGGCACCAGCCTTGTTCAAGAGAGCTGCGGTGCGGTCGCTCCATTCAATGTGCCAGCGTTCAAAGCCGGCAGCGTTGTTCTTGAAGAAATCCTTTTCGGCAATAGCCTTGTTGAGCTTGGCTTCGGCCTTCTTCTGGTTAGCAAGTTCAGCGGCGCTGAAGAGTGCTTCGCCCTTGGCGTCCACCAGCGGGTACTTGGCAAGCATCTGCGTAAAGCCGGCGAAGTCGGCAATTTCGAGAGCTGCCTTTGCGTCGATTACGGATTCGCGGAAGAAGAAGTTGTTGAAACGGAGGTCAGAGGGCTTTTCGGTGCGAACCTGCACGCCCGGCATCACGTTCATTACGGGGGTGGTGCCAGCAGGTGTTGCGGTGAATGTCGAGCCGATACCGCCGACAGCAATACCCGTGGTAGAAGGGGTCGTAGAAAGCGGGGTGTACCAGGGCTGGATAAATTCCACGGCGAGGCCCGGGGTCATCAGCTTCTGGACGGAACCGGCCTGTTTGGCGCCGGCGAGGTAATCTTTAATGCTCATAGTCAATTCCATGAATTGGGGTTAAATTTTTACGGGTATAAAATTAAAAAATGTAAGGGCTGAAAGCCGAAAAGAATATCTAAAATGTGTACACAAAATGAAATAAAAATCCCCGGCTGAGCCAGGGATTAAAAACGGGATTATTCTGACGGGGAATCGTCCATGACGCATCGTACGGATTCCATGCCGCCCCAGTACCATTCTGAAACCATACTTGCAAATAAATTGCTGTTTGTTATTTGTACGCTGCTAAAGGAGATAACTAGTGCCGCAGGCATCAATGCGCCATTCATGCTCCAGTATTTGGCGATTGCGTTTAGACCCTTGAACGGTCCGTATTGTTCTTTTGAACCTCCGGGAATAGCATGAAATCCATATATGTCAGTTCCGTAATCAGAGGTTACAAGCCATTCTGTGGGCGCTCTCATATATCGGGAGAGGTCTTCTATATACATCGAAGAATCTATGATGAATTGTTTTACAAGTGCCTGAATTTCAAATGTGTCGGGCATGTGCCAACCGCTTGGGCAAATGCCTTGAATCGGGGCCTTTAGACTTTGGCAATAGTTCCTGTCGGATCCGGCACCTCCTCCGCGGCATTCGTTATAGGTCTTTCCGACTGCATCGTACCAAAAATAAAGTCGTCCGTATTTTTTGCAGTTTTCCTCTTTGTATGCATAGCAGGCACTCTGGGGAGATTCGTAGTTCAAGTTTTCGGCCATCCATACTTTATCGCCGATTTTGACAGTCTTGTAACTTTGTCCGTCTCGCTCGTCAATGAGGGTTCCGTAGGTTCCGCTGTATTGCGATTTCGGAAAAACGATAGGTTCAGGTGCTGGGCTTGGATTTTCGGCGTCTTCAATGCAACGTACATTAATAAAGTAGTCCGATGCTTTATTGTAGGCGATGTCGATCTTTTTTTCGGAATCAAACAGGATCATATTGCCATCGGCTGTCATTAAACCGGCTCGATAACTTGAAGGATTGGATGGGTACAAACGGCTGCTCTGTGAATAGAGGTATTCACCTCTTGTTAGCGAAAATCCCGACGTATTATGGGCACTGTATATGTCATTGTATGCGCCGCCGATAACGTTTTGGAGATCCCAGCCGCAATAGCATTCTTTAAGGCTTACTCGTGCGGCGATAGATGAGAAAAATGAAGCGCTGTCTGTAATTCCAGTGTAATCAAATAGTTCCTGGTATTCCTTGCGGGTGGGAATGTGGAACCCTTCGGGGCATATACCCTGCCTATGTTCTATGGAATCAGGGCAATTTTCCGGATTGTCGCAATCCGTGAGTTTCATGGCCGCTTGCCATTGGTAATGCCTGCCGACAGCGCCGCATTTGTCAAATACGGCTTGCGCGCTGCTGTCTACAACGCCCGTTTTATCGCTGTTTTGGTAGTAGTTCAGGTTCTGAGCCATCCAGGTCTGGTTTCCGATTCGGATGGTCTTGTACTTTTGTCCGTCACGCTTGTCTGTAATTTCGCCGTAGGGAAGGGTCGGGTTCAGAAATTCCCATGCGTCTTCGGTGAAGCATTTTTCGACATATTCGGAACTTGATGATGTGGCGGAAGAAGACGATACTACTTTTTGAGAAGAACTAGATAAGCTTACGGAAGAACTGTATAGGTATATTGACGAACTGCTCCATAAAGAAGAACTGGACTCGGCCTTGTTGCTCGAAGAACTGTTTTTGGAACTAATGGAGTCGTCGCCTTTTTGACTGCTGCTGGAACCTTTAGAAGAACTGGACTTTGATGAGTCTTCCGAAGAATCCGACTCGGAGGAACAGGAGAAAATCGATGAATCTTCGTCAAAAAGTTCATCGGCTCCCGAACTGCCTGTGCCTTCACAAGCGGCCAAATAAAATGTGGCCGCAAGAGAAAACGTGAAAAATGCAAGTTTTTTCATTAGAATCTCCTAATTGCCCCCAAAATAGGCGCTGGAATTTTGCTAGAAGGTAAATCCAGCAAAAATGTTGTCGCTCAAGAACGGCAGTACACCCAGCACAATCACGGCAACCGTCAAAAGTCCAATCACACCGCGCTGACGCTTGGTCATGCGGAGCGGATTCAGGTGGTCGTCGGTCTCGTCAATCCAAGCGCTCTTGATCAGCTGCAAGTAGTAATACAGCGCGAGCACGTTGTTGAGGACAGCAAACGCCACGATGCCGTAATGTCCGGTAGAAGCTCCGCTGAAGAACAGGTGGAACTTACCGAAGAAACCAGCAAGCGGCGGAATACCTGCCAAGCTGAACATGGCAACAGCAAGAGCGATTGCAAGCATTGGCTTTTGCTTGGAAAGCCCACGCAGAGAATTGAACGTTTCTTCGCGGTGATGCCCGATAATGCCGAAGATAAAGAAGGCGAGGTAGTTCGAAACCGCATACACGAACAGGTAGTAAATGATAGCGGTCTTTGCCGTAGCTGCCGGGCCAAGGAGTGCTACCATGATGTAGCCGGCCTGGGCAATCGAACTGTAGGCCATAAAGCGGCGGAGTCTGAACTGCTTTAAAGCGCCCAGGTTACCGACAAAGAGCGTGGTACCTGCAAGCAATGCTATGAACGGGGCGACCTGTTCCTGAATCGGAGCCAACGGGCCGTAAACGAGAACCACGAGGAATGCGATGGCGGTAGCCTTCGAGGTCACCGAGAGAATGGCGGTTACCGGAGTCGGAGCGCCTTCGTAAACATCGGGTGCCCAAGTGTAGAACGGGAACAGCGTGAGCTTAAAGCCAATGCCTGCGAACAGGAACAGCACTGCGATCCACAGCAGGGGAGAGGTGCCTGCGGCGACGGCTTGCTGAATCGCTTCAAAGTGAATGGATCCGGCAAAACCGTAAAGGTAGCTGAATCCGAACAGTTCGAAGGCGGTCGCGACAGAGCCCATCAGAATGTACTTGGTCGCGGCTTCAGAACCGTATTGGTCGCGCTTGTTCCAGGCGGCAAGAGCGTACATCGGAATGGTTGCGATTTCGAGGCCCAAGAAGAACGTGAGCATGTCGCAGGCCGAAACCACCGTGAATCCGCCGAAGGTGGCGAATGCGACGGTACCGATGAATTCTGCAATCTGGTGCATAGCGGGTTTGCCGTCACCGCTGTGGTCAAAGTAGTCCTTGGCAAGCCAGATGCCGAGAATGGCCGACACCATCAACACTTCGCGCATTAAAACGCCAAAGTCGTCGATATGCCAGTTGGTAATGAAGAACCTGCCGGCGCCGCTAGCAAGCGGAATCAGATTCAGCAGAATGAAAATCAGGATGAATCCGATGTTTCCGATTCTCCAAGGAACCTTGGAACGGTCTGTACAGAATAGCCTGCTTCCAATCACGATGAACGGGAAGAGCAGAAGCAGCAAATCGGGAATGACAAAATTGGGAATGCTGAACATTATAAACCTATCTTGGTAAAGATGGGGGCAATGCTTTGATCAAGCATGTCTGCAATCCATCCGGGGAAAACGCCGATCAAAAGTAAACATGCTACAAGAACAACCACCACGAGTTTTTCGCGGAAACAAGCGTCGGTAAGTGTTTCGTACTTGGCGGGCATATTGCCGTGCAACATGCGGTTTGCCGTCTGCAGAATGTAAACGGCAGTCGTCGTAATCGAAAGGATTGCAAGCACGGTCACCACGCGTGTCAGCGTGGAATCTTGCTGGAATGCTCCGATAAAGATATTGCTTTCGGCAATGAATCCGCTGAAGCCAGGCAGGCCAAGGCCTGCAAAGCCGGCAATTACGAATCCTACGCCGAGGAACGGGAGCTTGCGCATGATACCGCCCATTTCAGTAATGTCGCGGGTATGCGTGCGTTCGTAAATCATACCGATTGTGGCGAAGAAGAGTCCCGTCAAGAATCCGTGAGAAATCATCTGGAGGGATGCTCCGCGAAGACCCACCGGAGTAAGCGCTGCAAGGCCGAGGAATATCAGGCCCAAGTGGCTAATAGAACTGTAGGCTGTAATGTACTTGAGGTCTTTGTGGCGAAGCGCAATGAAAGGACCAAGCACCACGTTAAAGATCAAGAGAGCCACCACATAGGGGAGCCAAATCTTGGCGGCTTCTGGCATCAGGAACATGGCGACGCGCAAGCATCCGTAGGCGCCCATTTTCATCATGACGCCGGCGGCAAGCATCGATACCGCTGTCGGAGCAGCCGAGTGACCATCCGGGCTCCAGAAGTGGAACGGGAACAAGGAACTCGAAACGGCAAAGCCCATGAACATGAGCGGGAATGCCCACATCTGGTAATCCATCGGGAGCGTAATCTTGGAAAGTTCTACAATGCTCCAGCTGTTGATTCCGCTTTCGAAATAGAGACCGAAAAGCGTTGCCAGAATCATCGAAGAACCAAACGCAAGTGTCAACGTCAGTTTTTTACCGCCGTAGTCCTTGCGGCCGGAACCGTAGCCTGCAATCATCAAGTACATGCAGAGTGCTTCCATTTCGTAGAATACGAAGAACAGCACCAGGTCCATGCTCATGAACACGCCGTAAACGCTTGTGGCAAGCAACTGGATGAGTGCGAAGAATACCTTCTGGTTACCCTTGATATTCCAGCTGACCAAAATGCCGGTCCAAACGATGACTGCCGTGAGGAACAAGAGGAACATGTTCAGGCCGTCGGCGCCAACAGAATAGTGGGCGTTGAGCGTGTGGATCCAAGGAATGTCCATGTAGTAATGCAATAGGAGCGGGGCTGAATCTGCACTTGCCGAATTCACGCCGAGCGTGTAGAGTCGGTAAGTCAAATAACCGACTAGCAGCAGCACCAGGGTGCCCGAGAATGCATGGATTGTCTTGAGGAGCGATTCTTTCTGTGAAGGAATCGGAGCGCAGACAAGCACTGTAAACAGCGGGATGATCCAGATTAAGTTAAAAAGCAAAGAATCCATATTCAAACCTTACCTTACAGCGGAAGCTGCCCCAAAAAACGCCACAATATAACGCCAACAATCAGGGTGCCCAGGTAGAAACTCAAATTGCCTCCCTGCGCGTAACGTACGAGGTCGCCCAACTTGTGGATAAACCAGACGCAGAACGCGAGGATACCTTCAATAATGTAGTCTTGAATAAAGCGTGCTACGCGGGCGATACCGCCAATCACGAACTGGCGAACTACGGCGTAGTACATTTCGTCGAAGTAGAACTTGTGATAAATCACTTTGTAAATCGAGCTGCGGTTGGTGGCGTCGAGGGCGCGTTCGATTTTTGCCTTCGGACTTGCATAGAAGAACCAGGCAATTAAAAGCGCAACGGCGGCAACGGCCACCGCCACATACGGAATCCATTCGGCGTGGGGGAGCATCACGAGCTGCGGCACGCGGAGCCTACCCGGCACAAAGTAGTGTTCGAAGAGTCCCTTGCCCAAGATACCGCTCAACAGGGCGGGCACGGCAAGAATCACAATCGGGAGCGTCATGAAGAAGTCTTCGTGCACATGGCCTTCGGCAACGGACTTGCAGCGCGGAGTACCATGGAAGGCGAGGAAGAACATGCGGAACATGTAGAAGGTGGTAAGACCGCTCGTGAAAATGGCCAGGCCAAATACCACGTAATGGTGGCCCTGGAAGGCGACCAAGATGATTTCGTCCTTCGAGAAGAATCCGGAGAACGGCGGAATGCCTGCAATGGCGAGTACGCAAATGAGGCTGCACCAATAGGTGAGCGGCATTTTCTTGCGGAGGCCGCCCATGGCGTCCAAATCGTTGGTATGCACCTGGTGAATCAGGCTACCTGCAATCAAGAACAGGGCGCACTTGAAGAAGGCGTGCGTAAAGATGTGGAAGGTAGATGCGGTCCAGCCGGTGGTAATGACGGCGTCGCCGATTTTGCAAGCGCCAAGCGCAAACATCATGTAACCTAGCTGCGAGAGCGTCGAGTAGGCGAGAATGCGCTTGATGTCTTTCTGCGTGCAGGCGATAACGGCTGCAAAAACCATCGTGAAGGCGCCCACCCACATAATCAGCGTGAGCGAGTTGCCACAGACGGCGAAGAACGGGAAGAGTCTTGCTACCAGGTAAACGCCCGCGACCACCATGGTGGCACTGTGGATGATGGAAGATACGGGAGTCGGACCTTCCATGGCGTTCGGAAGCCAGATATGCATCGGGAACATGGCCGACTTGCCCCAGCCACCCGTAAAGATGAGAATAGAACCGATGACGAGCGCGTCAGCCTTGCTGACTACCATCAGGCCCAAGTCAATGGTTTGATCCTTGAAAGCGCTCAAGGTAAGACCATTGAGGGCAAAGAAGTCAAAACTCTGCACCACATAGCTCACAATCACGATGCCGAGCAAGAAGAAACTGTCGGCAAAGCGGGTGAGAATGAAGGCCTGCTTCGAAGCACTTACGGCTGTGGGCTTGTGATACCAGAAACCAATGAGCAAGTAGCTGGATACACCCACGAGTTCCCAGAAAATGAACATCTGGAAAATGTTGGTGGCGGCAACGAGGCCCAGCATGCTGAAACTGAATAGAGAAAGGATCGAGAAGAATCGGCCGGCACTGCGGTCGCCCTTCATGTAGCCAATGCTGTAGATGTTCACGAGGAACGAAATCACCGTGACCACGACGAGCATCATAACCGAAAGCGGGTCAATCAAAAGTCCGATGTTTGCGGCGAAATGATCTGCAAACTTGAGGAACGGAATATTGAAAAGAACCGCTTTTTGCGGGGCAAAGGTCGAACTGAAGTAGTGAACCGCCACAATCAGGGCGGCAATCATCGCGATTCCGTTGCCGATGACGGCGAAGCCTGCGGCAGCCTTGTCCGATTTGCGACCCAGGAAGAGTCCGTTAACCGCAAATACCAAAAGCGGCATCAAGAAGATTAAATAGCTGATGGAAACGTCGTTAATCATGGAGGTCCCTCAACTGTTCTACGTCCAGACTCTTATAGCGGCGGTACATCGACACGATAATGGCAAGTGCAATTGCCATTTCGCAGGCGGTTACAGCAATCACGAAAATGCTGAACAGGGCGCCTGCGGTCGAGTCGCTCGCGCTAAAGTAGGCAAACGAAATAAAGTTAATGTTCGCTGCATTCAGCATGAGTTCAATCGAAATCAGCATGCCAATCAAGTGACGGCGGCGCATTAAGCCCCACACGCCAATGCCAAACAGCAAGAATGCGAGAATAAGGCAATTCATTAAAGTCATTCTTCGTCCTCCTTGCCTTTGCGGGCAATCGTGATGGCACAAATCAGGGTCATCAAGAGAAGGATACTCACGACTTCGAACGGAATCACGAATCCGTCTTCGCCGTAGCCGAGCAATCTAAAGGCGAAAGCCTTGAGCGAGGCGTAGCCTTCGGGGGCAGCAACTGCACCGCTCGAAAGTCCTTCGATGGGCAACAGGCACTTGACCATCACGAGTACAAAGATAATCGAGAGCGCGAATGCGGCAAAGATTCTCGGGATTTTGACCGAGAAGGCGTCTTCGCCGAGGCGGCTTGTCAAGAGAATCGTGAACACCACAAAAATCACGACGCCGCCCACATAGACCATCACCTGGGCAAGTGCGGTAAATTCCGCATGCAAGAGCAGGTAAAGGATTGCGGTGGCGACGAAAGAGAAAATCAGGAACACGGCGCTCTGCAGAATGTTCTTGACTGCAACCGTGCAAACTGCCGTCACGAGGATAATGAAGGCGACCGCGTAGAACGCGATGTCCATCCCCCCGACAGGGAAAGCGATATTCTGTGGGATAAGCCCAGCCAACAGATTCTGGATCATTAGCCTTGGCCCTCCTTTTTATTAAGAATCATTTCGAGCGTATTCGGGTCGGTCGTGGCGACTTCGAATGCCTGGCTCATGCGGATTGCGCCAAACGGGCAGGCTTCTACGCAGAGCCCGCACTGGGTGCAGCTCGCAAAGTGGTAAACGTAACGGCCGAGCACTTTCTTGCCGGCGATGTTCTTGGTCGAAAGCACGTTGATCGAAGCGTTCGGGCAAGCGCGTTCGCACATGCCGCAAGCGGTGCAGTGGTTGTTGCCGTCTGCATCTTCGATCATTTCGAGGCGACCGCGGTAACGTTCGTGCATCTTGAGCGTCTTCCTGTTTTCAGGATACTGCTCGGTCACGATGCGTCTGGGGTCAAAGAAATACTTGAGCGAAACGGAAAGGCCGCAAATCAGGCTCCAGGGGCCCGTAATGCAGCGCTTCAGGTAGCGCTTGATGTATCGGCGTGTTGAAAGTTTTTCTTGCATATTATCCTACAAAAATCATCCACACGGCGCCGGCGGCGAGGAGCACCAGGTTCACCGGCAAAAGGAATTTCCATTCAAAGTCCATGAGCTGGTCTACACGCGGGCGGACAAAAGTCCAGCGCACCATCATGTAGCACCAAATCATAAAGTAAATCTTCGCGAAGAGCCACACGACTCCGGGCACCATCTGCAGAACGCCATCGATAGCGGCAACGCCAATGCAGGGTGCATGGAATCCACCCAAGAAGCAGGTGGCGGCAAGTGCCGAGTTCGTGACCAGGGCGATGTATTCGGCCAGGTAGAACATGGCAAACGGAGTGCCGTTGTATTCGGTGTGGTAACCACCGGTCAGTTCCTGTTCTGCTTCGGCAATGTCGAAGGGAGCGCGGTTCATTTCGGCGGTACTAGAAATAAAGAAGAGAATGAAGGCGATAAAGCCGAGCACCGGAATCTTGAAGATAAACCAGTCAAGAACCGTGCCGTCCTGGGCCTGGGCGATATCCATCAGGCTTGTAGAACCCGAAATCATCACGACGAACAAAAGAATCATCGCAAAGGAGATTTCATAACTGATCATCTGGGCGCCGCTACGGAGAGCACCAAGCAAGGAATACTTGTTGTTACTGCTCCAGCCGCCAAGCAAAATGCCCAGCACGCCAAAGCCGTTCACCGCGATAATCATCGGAATGCCCATGTCGATGTCGGCGACAATCAGGTTGTGGTCGAACGGAATCAGGGCGGCGATAATGAACGGGGCAATCAGCACAATCAGCGGTGCTACATAGAACATCAACTTGTCGGCGCCGCTCGGGGAATAGACTTCCTTGAAGAGCATCTTGATCACATCGGCGATGGTCTGCAGAGTACCATGCCAACCGAGACGCATGGGGCCCAAGCGGCATTGCACGTGGGCGCAAACCTTGCGTTCCATGTAAATCAGAATCGGGGCAGAACCGATATTCACAGCGCAGACTGCGATAATGCAGAGGAGCGCGTTAATCAAGAAGGCGGCAATGCTATCGAGCGTCTGGGACTGCAGCTGTTCGGGCAAGTAAGCCGAAAGCTTCGGAACCCATTCGCGAATAAAGTCGCCTACAGGATGTGTAATAGAAGGTACAAACATATATTACCTGTCAATTTCGGGAATCACCGGGTCAAGCGTTGCCATGATGGTCACAAGGTCCGAAATCTTGTGGCCCTGCGCCATCTTGTTAAGGGCGGCAATGTGCGGGAAACTCGGCCCACGCGTGTGAATACGGTAAGGCTTCTCGCCGGTTGTGGCGGCCACCACGTAAGTGGCATACAGACCCTTTGCGGTTTCAATCTCGCTATAGTAGCGACCGACCGGAAGGCGCACCGGCTTTTCCTTGGAGCGCCAGGGGCCTTCTTTCGGGAACTTTTCGATGCACTGGTACAGAATGCGCATGGATTCGTGAATTTCGGCGATACGCACCGTGTAGCGGTCGTAGCAGTCGCCGGTGTAAGTCACGGGCACGTCAAACTGCAATTGGTCATAAATGCTGTAGGGGTTTGCCTTGCGAACGTCGAAGTCGACGCCGCTGGCGCGAAGTACCGGGCCGGAGCATCCGTAAGCGATGGCGTCTTCGGCGGAGAGAATGCCGATGCCCTTGCTTCGTTCGAGCACGATGATGTTCTTCGAAAGGAATCTTTCGTAGTCCTTCATCGCACCTTCCAAGTGCTTGAGGAAAGCCTTGACGCGGTCGATAAAGTTTTCGGGAACGTCAAAGCGGCTGCCACCCGGTCTAAAGAAGTTGGTGGTCAGGCGCGATCCGGTGACTTCTTCTAGAATGTCGTGGATCATTTCGCGTTCCTTGAAGCCGAACAGCAAGCAGGTCTGGCCGCCCAAATCGCCGCCGAAGCAGCCGAAGAACACCAGGTGGCTTGCAATACGTCCGAGCTCCGAAAGCATTACGCGGATGTATTCGCCTTTTTCGGGTACGCCAATGTTCATGCCTTTTTCAAGAGCGATGACGACACCTAGGTTGTTCTGGATGGCGGTCAAATAGTCTTGACGGTCAGACATGGCAATGTACTGCAGGTAGCTCATGGATTCGGCCTGCTTTTCCATGCCGCGGTGGATGTAGCCAAAGTGCGGCACGACTTCCACAATGTTTTCGCCGTCCATACGCAGCGCCAAGCGGAGAGCACCGTGGGTACTCGGGTGCTGCGGACCCATGTTGATAAAGAATTCTTCGGTATTGGTGTCGCGGGTAATCTTGAATCCCGGCGGGAGTCTCGTTATACTCATACGGGCCTCCTAATCATTTCGGGGTGCGTAAAGTCTTTGCGCAGCGGGTAGCCTACAAAGTCCTTGTCCAAGAAAATGCGGCGCAGGTCCGGGTGGCCTTCAAAGTTGATGCCGAACATGTCGTAGACTTCGCGTTCCTTGACTTCGGCGCCCGGGTACAAGTGACTAATCGTCGGAACAGATCCAAGCAGCGATGTCGGGCGATCTTCTTCGGGAATGTTGAAGTTTTTCTTGATTTGCACGCAGAAGAATACCTTGTGGCCCTTTTCGAGGCTGCGCAGCTGCGTCACCATGTCAAAGTGGTCGTCGTAGTCAATTGCCGTGACATCGATCAGGTAATTCATCTTGAATTCGGGATCGTTCTTCACGTATTCGACGGCAGGCAAGTAGTCTTCCACATCAATCATCACTTCGAGCGGACGGTCCGCAGGCATAGCGGCGACCACGTCTTCAATCGGGTCTTCGCTGTGCGTGTGCACGGTAATGCCGGGGAACTTTGCCTTGAGTTTCTTGTAAATGTCGAGCTGGCTCAAACCAAAGCGCTTGCAGGCGACACGTTCCACTTCGGGGAAGTCTTCCTTTTTCACGCGTACGGGCTTGAAGCTGCTCTTGTAATCCGGATTTTCTTCCTTGAACTTGGCGCGGGCTTCGGCCATTTCCTCGTCCTTGATTCGTTCGAGGGCGGCCCAGGCCTTGGCGGCTTCACGGTAGCGGTCCATGGTCGACACGTTACGCACGTCGCCTTCGTGCCAAGGATCGCGGCAGGTTTCTTTCAAAATCTTTTCGCGCAGAGTCAAAAGTCCGTGGAACAAGGCTTCGGGGCGAGGCGGGCAACCAGGGACGAATACATCGACCGGAATCAGGTTCTGCGCCCCGCGCACCACAGCGTAGTTATCGTAAATGAACGGGCCACCGCTGATGGTGCAGGCGCCCATGGCGAGCACGTACTTGGGGCCGGGCATTTGTTCCCAGAGCATCTGGAGAGCGGGCGCCATACGGCGGGTAATGGTTCCTGCGATAATGAAAAGGTCCGCCTGGCGGGGCGAAGCGCGGAACACTTCGGAGCCAAAGCGGGCGATATCGTAGCGGGCCATAGAGCTACTCATCATTTCGATGGCGCAGCAGCTGGTGCCGTAGGTGAGGGGCCAAATCGAGTTTGCTCGGGCCCAGTTTACAACGTAGTCTATCGCGTTGACGACATACTTGCCGCCCGGGATAGGATCTAAAATCTTAGGAGCTAGGTTGATAATTCCCATAGGGTTATTCCCACTTAAGGATTCCTTTCTTCCATGCGTAGGCAAGGCCCGAAACGAGGATTGCCATGAAAATCACAAGGTCAATGACAACGACTTGGGGGGGCAGTGGAGTGTTGCCTGCCATAATTTCCTTGAAGTTCGCCATGACGGGGAACAGGAAAAGGGCTTCGATGTCAAACACCAGGAACAGAAGCGCAAACAGGTAGTAACCCACCTTGAACTGGATTCGCGCGTTTCCGATGGTTTCCATACCGCATTCGTAGGGTGCCATCTTGTTCTTGGAATTCTTGGTGCGGTAACCGAGCAGTAACCCCGTAACGGTAGCAGCTGCCGCGATAAACGCGCCCAGGAAAAGGAAGATTGAAAGGATGATGTACTCTGACATTTTTTGTGTCTCTTGTCTTTCTTCTTTCGTTTAGTAAAAGTTCTGTAGCTCCTGAACCGTACCAAACAGCGTGTTTCCTATCTGGAATCGGTCTAGCACGTGTTTCAGCAAGTCCTTGAATTCATCTAGCGTCGCCGCATTCATTTCATTCAATTTTTCTTGAATGGTGTTCACGTAACCCGAGGCGACCGGTTTGGTCTTTAGGTCTTGCATTTCGCCGGCCCAGTGTTGTAGCATCTGGTCGGTTTCGATTCGGGCAATCACGTAGCGTGTGGTAGATAGTAGCTCTTGCAAAAAGTGAACCAAGAAGATTTCTTCTTGCAATATACCCCAGCGCTTGTCCTTGGAATACATGGCCTTGTTTTCGGCTTTGCCGTAAAAGATGGCGGCTTGCGCGTATTCCAGGCATGTCTTGATTAACCTTTCGTAGCGCTTGATTTCTTTGCTCAGGTTCTGGAACCAGATGGTGTCGGCCACCGGATTCTTTTCGCTCCGCTCAGCGACTTCGTTTGGGAAAATGGCTCTGAACGCGTAGTACACTTCTTCGTAGTAGCGGTTGCGCATACGGCAGTTGAAGGCACGGTTCTTAAGCGTGTAGTCGCTGTGGTGGAGCTTTGAAATCATGATTTTACCACCTGTTTTACGCCCGGAATATTCTTGATGGCGTTAATGATTGTGTCGACTTGTTCCTTACGGAAGGCCTTGAACACCAGTCGGATTCTGCCCGAGTAGTGCTGGCTTGCCGCAGTCACGCGATCGAGGAATACATTGGCTCGCTTGAGTTCCTGCAGCACGTCGAACGTAATGTTCTTGCGGTTCTCGGTGTCGATGGTGAGGTGGGTTTCGAACGAATGCTTGATATCTTCGCTCCATTCCACCGCAATGCGCTGTTCCATCGGCAGGTTCTTGAGCTGCGGACAGTCCGTATTGTGGACTTCAATACCAATCTTGGGCCTTAGAACGCCTACCACCGGATCGCCCGGAATCGGACTACAGCACTTGGCAAAATGTACCACCAAACTGGTTTCTTGCCCAATTTGCAGGGGCATTTCGTCCTTGCGTTCGGCCTTTACGTCCTTGTTGAACATCGGGAAGAACCGGAGTGCGGTTGATTCCTTTTGCGTGGTTTCGCCACCGTTCAAAAAACGCTGGATGTCCGCGAGCGGAAGTTCGCCCTGGCCAATGCGTTCATAAAAGTCGTCGATGGTGGGCGTGCCAAAGTATTTGCAAATGCTTTCTTCGGTGGGGCGCTTGTCCTTTTCGATTTTCTGGAGTCTAAGTTCGCGTACCCAGATTTCCTTACCCAGGTCCAGGGCCTGCTTCATGATGCTGTTTTTCATCCAGCGGCGCAGTTCCTGCTTGGCCTTCACTGTTTTTACCATGTCGAGCCATTCGGGGCTGGGTTCCTGATTGGGGCTCTTGAGCACCTGGATAGTGGCGCCATGTTCCACAACCGTATCGAGGTTCACCACCTCGTCGTTGATTTTGGCGCCGATGCAGTGCAGGCCGAGTTCGGTATGTACGGCAAACGCGAAGTCGAGGACAATCGACCCTTGCGGAAGTTCGATGGAGGTTCCCTTGGGCGTGAACACGGTCATGCCCGTGGGCTTCAAGTCCACCTTCAAAAAGTCAAGGTATTCCTTGGAGTCCGAAATTTCGGACTGCAACTTCACCATGTGGTTCAGCCAGGCGAGTTCTTCGCCTTCGTGCTGGGTCTCAAGCTTGTAGGCCCAGTGCGCGGCGAATCCCTTTTCGGCGGTCAGGTCCATATCCTTGGTGCGGATCTGGACTTCGACCATCTTGTTTTCGGGGCCGATCACGGTGGTGTGAATGCTCTGGTAAAGGTTCGGTTTCGGGGTCGCGATATAGTCTTTAAAGCGACTCTGCAAGGGCGTCCACAGGTTGTGGACGTAGCCCAAAGCCAGGTAGCATTCGGGAATCGTTTCTACAATAATGCGAATCGCGAAAATATCGAAGATGTCTTCGAACTGGCATCCGCGGCTAAGCATCTTGTTGTAGATACTGTAAATGTTCTTGGTACGGCCCTGGATGGTGCAGTCGAAATCTTCGAGTGCCATCTTGATCTGCAAAGGGCCAATCACTGACTGGATGTACTTTTCGCGGGATTCCTTGTTCTCGATGAGCAAGTTCACCAGCTTCTGGTATTCGTCGGGGTTTACGTACTTGAAACTTAAATCTTCGAGTTCGTTCTTGAGCTTATAAAGACCGAACCTGTGCGTGAGCGGAATGTAGATGTCGAGCGTTTCTTGCGCGATTGCCTGGCGCTTTTCGGGCTTCATGTACCGCATGGTGCGCATGTTGTGGATGCGGTCTGCGATTTTGATCATGATGACCCGAGGGTCTTTCGCCATGGCGACAATCAGCTTTCGGTAGGTTTCCGCTTTTTGGGCGGTCTTGCTCGATTCCTGGGCGGCTGTAATCTTGGTAACGGCATCCACCATGAAGGCGGTGTCATCACCAAATTTTTCGGCAATTTCTTCGAGGGAGTGGTCGGTATCTTCGACCACGTCGTGTAGCAACCCGGCAAGGACCGTCGATTGGTCCTGTTTGAGGTCGGCTAGAATCTTGGCGACTTCGTAGGGGTGTTCCGTGTAAGGCATTCCGCTTTTGCGGTACTGCCCCTCGTGAGCCTCTGCAATAAACGCTACAGCCTTCTCAAGAATCTCACGTTCCAACTTGGGATTCTTCTTTATAAGCACATCAACAATGTGCGTTTGGTTCGATGTGAGGCTCGCTTGTAACATCACTATAAATAATATCTAAAAATTTGGACTTTGATTTGTTCTTTTTTGCGAAATAAGCGAAAAATAAGGGTTTTTGCAGGTTTCGCTGTTGTTTTTTTGTACAACGCTTTGTTTGAAGAAGATATTGTATTTCGGGGTGAAAAACCTATCTTACGCCCAAGCAAAAAATACATGGCTAGGTATTGGTTTGGAGACTAAAAAACTAGCCCCTCCGACAGCAAGCTTGTCGGAAAAAGCCGCACCCAGGGGGTGCGGCTCTTGCTTTTTTTAGGTGATTGAAATCTTTTTTGCCTATGCGCCGGCGTCTTCCAAGCGTTTTACATGACAGTAGGCCAATTCCTTCGTTTTTTGTACTTTCGCTTCGCTCAAGTACCAAATGCTAGGCTCGGTCATGACCAAGTACACTTGGCCGCGACTCTCGCCTTACGCATTTGTCGTCACGCACCTGCTGCTTCTAATCTTTTTACATGGCAATAAGCCAATTCCTTCGTTTTTTCATCACGTAAATGCAGGCTGGAGCCTTCGCAATAGCGCCAGTATTTACAGGTCTTGCAGTCGCCAATCTTGGCCCAGCTGCGGTCGCGCATCACCTGGTAACGCTTCTGCCAGACTTCCCACAGGTCGTCCTTGTAAATGTTGCCCTGAATGTAGTCTCCGCGCAGGCTCGGGCAAGCCGAAATGCTGCCGTCGCAGAGTACAGAAGACACGTTCACGCCGGCACGGCAGAAGAACGGGTAGTTGCGGGCATCTTTTTCGTAGCTGCCGAGGAATCCTTCGCAGCCGTAATTCACGTTGATCACGTTCAATTTCTTGACTTCGCGAATAAAGTCGAATACCTGGCGAAATTCCTGGTTCGTAAGCTGGAATAGCGGATTATCCTTGGCACGGCCCTTCGGGAACACGGTTGCGATTCTCCAGCGCTTGACGCCTATTTTCAAGAGCATGTCGAGAATCTTCGGAAGTTCCTTAAGGTTCTGGCGGTTCACGCAGGTCATCACATCGAAGGTGAGACCTTCGGTGTGAGCGGCCATGTCAATGGCCCGCAACGCTCGCTCAAAGCTATGCGGGTCGCCGCGAAAATGGTTGTGGCTCTCTTGCAGGCCGTCGAGGCTGATCGTGAGCGAGCGTAGACCTGCGTTCAGCAGGCGCGTGTAACGGTCGGGCGTCATCGCAAGCGCGTTAGAAACCATGCCCCAGGGGTAGCCGCGCTTCTTGATTTCCATACCGCATTCTTCGAGGTCCGGGCGCATCAGGGGTTCGCCGCCGGTAATCACCACGATAAAGTGCTTCGGGTCAATGTGCGGGGCCAATTTGTCCAGCACGTTCATAAAGTCTTCGCGGGGCATGTCCGGGATAGCGTCCTTGACGCAGTCGCTACCGCAGTGCAGACAGTGCAGGTTGCAGCGCAGGGTACATTCCCAGAAAAAGTAAGTAAGCGGGTGTGCCTTGATTTCGTTGTGACGGTAAAGGCGGTAAGCTTCAAGAGCGAGTTTCTTTTTAAGAGAGAGTTTCATAAATTCTAATAACGTTCTTTGGAGTGATATTTCTTGTTGAATTCGTTTCTGGTGTAGGTGACGCTTTCACCCTGTTTGTCAATGCATTTGATATCTGTTTCGCCATCGTTTCTAGTGCAAGTAACACCATCTTTGCATCGATACATGTTGGTGCATGTTGAGGTTACTCCGTATACAGGGCACATGGCTTCAAGATCACAAACCGTCAGATTGGTGTTGGGGTTTGATGTTGCCAGGCATTGGTTGATTTGATCTTCGATATCCTTTAGCTTGTCTTCATAAATCTTTTGACATTCTTTGTCCAGGGCGGGTTTGTTCTTTTCCCATTCCTCTTTCATCGTCAGGTAATCGAGATATTCCTGCGTCGGACGCGTGATTCCGTCGCTGCAAACTTCATTTGTGTGAATTTGGATCGGAGCGCCATATAGTGCGACAAACGAGTCAAGTTCTTGCTGCAAATCGGCGATGCACTGTGGAACCGAATTCAATGTATTTACAATGCTGTCGATTTTGCGACTGCTTTCGTACTTAGCTTTTTCTTCAGCGTCCATTTTAGCGACATCGGCTGAATAGGAGGGCGGGTAATACGCTATGACCGAATCACCGGGCACGCAAGTGTCTTCGCCTGAACTGGAGTTTGCCGCTACGGAGGAACTGGAACTGTTGCGGAACTTGGCGGCGTATTCGTCCCAAGTATAGAGCATCTGACCTTCTTGCAGCAGTTTTCCGTCTTCTTTATTTACAAGGGGGTTCTCGACGGGATCGTGTACTATACGGGTCTTGCCGTCGGAACAGTCGTATTTCAGGTTGATTTCAGGCCTTACGCAAGAAGGTGTCCCATAGAGAGGGACTCCGTAGAGGGGGGCAAACTCATCGTCGTTAGCAGCCCCTTTTTTTGAATAGTTGTCATAGAGAAGGCAATTGCCCGGGAATACCCTTTCGTCGGTGTATTTGCAGGTGATGTTTGTGTCGCTAGCGAGCTTGTAACGGTCCGTTGCCTCCTCGCTGGAACTGGATTCTTCGGATAATTCACTGCTGGAGCTGGATTCTCCGAATACGGGCTCATCTCCGTAAACCGGAGGGTTGAAGAATTCGCTGCTGGACGAATCTCCATTCTCGGTTCCGTTTGTCTCGCTAGAACTAGATTCTTCGTTGTTCGAATTGCTGCTTTCGGGTTCGTCGTAGCAACCGTCCGGAGGGCATCCGTAAAGCGGAGTGTCCTCGGTTGTTTCGCTACAGCTGGCCCAGAAGAATGCGGTCAGCGTGAGAGCAATTTTTTTCCAGTGATTGTAAAACATACTTTATTCCCCCTTAATAGATGTTGTATCCACCTTAATAAAGATTTCACCATCTAGCTTTGCGGGGCAATCGATAATGGGGTGGCAACCTGCAAGTGAATCTTGTTCAATCGGCTTGAAGGGGTTGCGTTCAATGCAGATATCCTGGTCGCTGGTGCAGTTGGGTGCTTTTTCGCTACCAGCCTTCGGGGCAAAAACCTGGACTCCTTCGGGGAGCTCAACGCCCTCGAAACCGGCATCAGACGGATCTCGAAGGTATTTGTTGCCGTCGATACAGTCAATAATCTTGAACACCCTGCCTTCGACATTTTGCACAGAATCGTTAAAACAGAGTGTTTGGTCAGTGTATATAGTGTCTCTATCGTCAGGATCGTACGGAACGCCATAGTCGAGAGCCATCTCAATGAACTCGCTGCTGGAACTTTCTTCTGCCGAACTGGAAGAGAATGTAATAACACTGGGATCATTCTCTATGGGTTCTATTATCCCATAAAGACTGGGGTTTGCCTGAATTGAGGAAATGTCTTCACTGGAGCCATCGCCTCCACAGCTGGCCCAGAAAAAACTGGCCAGAGCAAGAGCGATCTTTTTCCAGTGCTTGTAAAACATGGCTGATTCCCTGACGGTCGACTAACGACTTCTATTCCTTTTCGTCGTTGCAAGTGCCGTCAAATACGCAGGGAGGTCCATAAAGGACTGGCTGCATATCCTTAAACGAGGTGTCCTGTGCCGGATCGTCGACAATGGTCATCTTTTCGTAGCGAGCATGGAATTCGGCTTCGCTGTAAACCTTGCCGTCGCATTCGTAGGTGTTTTCGGAAATCTGCACCACGCCGTAATCAGGGCAGATGTCGTTGCTGCAGGGGAGTCCACCCCAACGCTCTTCGGTTTTTTGCGTACAGGTGGCGCCGTCAGCGCATGTCATCGTGGATTCGCCCTTTACCTGGGTGCAAATGTATTTGTCCATGACAACGCCGTATAAAGGTTGGGCTTCGACTAGTGTGTCGCCGCTGCTGCTGGAATTCAAAATGGGATCGTCCGGAACTCCATAAGCGGGCATAATCTGTTCGAAGCTGCTGGAACTAGCTTCGGTCGCTTCGCTAGAACTGGATGTCGTTTCGTTTCCGGTTGCTATGCTGGAACTAGATTCGGGTGTCGCGACGCTACTGGAACTGGGTTCTTCAGCGCCATTTGCAGAGGTGGTATCGCTGTCACAACTGGCCCAGAAAAAACCGGCCAGGGCAAGCGCAATCTTTTTCCAATGTTTGTAGAACATACTGTTCTCCCTTCTTAATATCTCTCGATAACGAATATATATAAATGATTATTACCCTGCAATGTAGGGGCAAAATAGTGTGATAACAGGGGCTGTTTTTTGCCTTTTTGGGCTGATGATTTCAATTTTTTTACGAAAAAATGTCGCGAACCCCTTGCCAATGGAAATTTTGTTAGGTATTTTTGGGCCATGATGATTTACGCAACAAGTGCAACCCTTAACCGTCGTTGGTGGCGCGGACTCTGACATAGAGCCCGGTATTTGTCGCAAATCACCCAAGATTTTAAAGCAAAGGCTTCCGGACTCACGGAGGCCTTTCTCTTTTACCAAAATCGTTGAAATCCTCCGGGACCTAAGCCTTTGCAGAACCTGAAACGAAAAGGCTAATGAATTTTTAAACCAGAGGATCAAAATGACAACGAACATAAGGCACATCACTGAAAGCCCTAACTTCGAACCCCGTACCGACAGTATCTACGTGGCACTGCCCGGTGAACGTTACACCCCGTTTTCGCTCGGCAAGAAGCTCGGTGCGAAGGCTATTTTCGAATCCGCAAGCTTCTCCCACGGTCGTAGCCGCTATTCGACTCTGATGGTGGACGAAGGCTTCCGTCTGCGCCAGAACGACAAAGACGTAAGCATCGTTGTCGACGGCAAGGAAAGCGTGTTCCTCAAGGAAGGCGAGGGCGACATTCTCGACGCTCTTACACTGATTTCTGCCGAAAATACGGTGCCGCCCAACCAGATCCCGATTCCCTCTTCGGGCGTGGGCTACCTCGGTTACGAATTCTGCGCCCGTTGCGATACCATTCGCCTTGCCCCGCAGGTCGATGAACTCAACATTCCCGAAGCCGAATTCTTGGTCGGTCACATCTACATCGTGTTTGACCACTTTACCGAAAAACTTCACCTGTTCGCCCTGAACTACGAAGAACACCAGATTGATTTGAAGGCTGCGATTGAAAAGGTGAAGGCCCGCCTCGCAGACCTGGACTTCAGCTACCTCGCTCCGGAAAAGCAGTACGGCAAGGGCATCACGATGACTGACCTGGAACAGTCCCGCAAGGAATACACCGAAAAGGTCGAAGCTCTGCAGAAGCATATCATCGCCGGTAACATCGTGCAGGCAGTGCCTTCTCGCCGCATCCAGTTTGCAAGCGATATCGAAGCTCTCGACATTTACCGTCGCCTTCGCACGGTGAACCCGTCTCCGTACATGTTCTTCCTCGATTACGGAACGCATCAGTTTATCGGTGCATCGCCGGAAAGCCTCGTGCGCGTGCGTGACGGCATCGCCACCATCCACCCGATTGCAGGCACTCGCCGCCGCGGTAAGGACGACGTGGAAGACGAAGCCCTGATGAAGAACTTGAAGGGCGACCCGAAGGAACGTGCCGAACACTTGATGCTCGTGGACTTGGCCCGTAACGACCTTGGCCGCGTTTGCGAAGCCGGTACGGTGGAAACCACCAAGTACATGGAATGCGAAAAGTTCAGCCACGTGATTCACCTGGTCTCTGACGTGCAGGGCCGTGTGGCAAAGAACAAGAAGGCCATCGAAGTGCTTCGCTCCAGCTTCCCGGCTGGTACGGTGAGCGGCGCTCCGAAAATCAGCGCTATCGAAATCCTTTCTGGCCTCGAAAAGGTTAAGCGTCGTTTCTACGCCGGTGCAGTGGGCTACATGGAATCCGACGGTGACTTGGATTTCTGCATCGCCATCCGTTGCTGCTTAAAGCAGGGTAAGACCATCAGCCTGCAGGCCGGTGGTGGCATTGTCGCGGCCTCGAATGCCGACCGCGAATTTGAAGAAACGAATGAAAAATTGGGTGCCATCCGCGCCGTGCTCGAAGGAGAAAACTAAGATGATCGTCATTATTGATAACTACGACTCTTTTACTTACAACGTTTACCAGGCGTTGGCCAAGATTACTACTGAAGAAATCCGCGTGCTCCGTAGCCGCGAATGCACCATTGCAGACATTGAAAAGCTGAATCCGAGCCGCCTCATCGTGAGCCCGGGCCCGGGCCGCCCCGAAGATGCAGGCGTCTCTGTGGAAGCCATCAAGCATTTTGCTGGCAAGCTCCCGATTCTCGGCGTGTGCCTCGGCCACCAGGCTATCGGTTACGCCTTTGGCGCCAAGATTGTGCAGGCCAAGTTCATCAAGCACGGCATCGCCGAAGAAATCGACCTCGACGGCAAGGGTCTCTTCCGCACCATTGGCAAGAAGAACATCTTCACGCGTTACCACAGCCTCGTCATTGACGAATCGACGCTCTCTTCTGACTTCGAAGTGACCGCCCGCGCTACCGACGGTGACATCATGGGTATTCGCCACAAGACGCTCCCGATTGAAGGCGTGCAGTTCCACCCGGAATCCATCGCCAGCGGCCGTGCCGACGAATTCTTCAAGGCATTCCTCAACTACCGTCGTGAACCGCTCGACATCCGCGGAATCTTGAACACGCTTACCGCAGGCAAGGACCTGAGCCGCGAAACCGCCGAAATGTTCATGGAAGACCTGACCGACGGTATCATGGACGAACGCCAGATGGCCGCAATCCTTACCGCACTTTCTAGCAAGGGCCCCGTGACCGAAGAAATCGCAGGTTGCGCCAAGGTTTTGAGCAGCAAGAAACGCAACTTCCCGTACAGCGGCGACGAACTCACCGATATCGTGGGTACCGGTGGCGACGGCAAGGGTAGCTTCAACGTGAGCTCGCTCTCCGGTCTTATCGCTGCAAGCTGTGGCGCCAAGATTGCCAAGCACGGCAACCGCGCTGTTTCCAGCAAGTCCGGTGCCGCAGACTTCTATACCGCAGCCGGCTTCAAGCTGGACATGACTCCGGAAAAAGCCGCCAGCGTCATCGACAAGACGAACTTCGTGTTCCTCATGGCTCCGGTCTACCACAGCGCCATGCGCTTTGCTGGCCCGGTTCGCGGTGCCCTCGGCGTCAAAACCATCATGAACCTGCTCGGCCCCCTCACGAACCCGGCCGAAGCCAAGTACCTCATGCTCGGCGTTTACAGCAAGTCGATTCTGGAACCGTTTACCAAGGCTGCTAAGTCCCTTGGTGCCAAGCGCGTGATGGTCGCCATCTCCGACGACGGCTACGACGAAATCTCTCCGTGCGTCCCGACGACCATTGCCGAAATCCTCGAAGACGGTGAATATCGCGAATACCGCATCGACCCGAAGGACTTCGGCGTCCCGGCCGTGGACCCCGAAGATCTCGCCGGCGGTACGGGCGTGGATAACTTCAACCTCGCTCTCGACGTGCTGAACGGCAAGGGCCGCCCGGGCATCAAGTATGCCTGCGCCCTGAACGCTGGAGCCGCCCTCTACATCAGCAATAAGGCTGCCAGCATCAAGGAAGGCTTCGACAAGGCCATGAAGGCTATGGAAGACGGCTCCGTTCTCAAGAAGATCGAAGAAGTGAAGGCCGCCACCAACGCATAATGAAATTAAGGCTGGCAAAGGGTTTTATAACCCCTTGCCAGTCTAATAGTTTTTAGCTATATTTTTATTCCTACTAAAAAACTAGGAAATAAAATCACAACGAAAAAACGCAACGATTTTCATCAGGAGGCCGATCCACATGACTCTACAACAATTACGTTATGCCATCGGCATTGCAGAAACCGGTTCCTTTAACAAGGCCGCCGAAAAACTTTATATTTCGCAGCCGTCGCTGACTGCTGCTATTAAAGATCTTGAAGATGAACTGAACATCCTCATCTTCAACCGTACCAGTCGTGGTGTCAAGCTCACTAATGAAGGCGAAGAATTCATTGCCTACGCCCGCGAACTTTACCACCATTACGAATCGGTGCTCGACAAGTACGGCAAAATCGGCAAGCGCAAAAAGAAGTTTGGCGTCTCGACGCAGCATTATTCCTTTGCGGTCAAGAGCTTTGTGGAAACCGTCAAGCTCTTCGATACCGACAAGTACGAATTCGCTATCCGCGAAACCCGCACCAAAGAAGTCATCGAAGATGTGGCCTCTTTCAAGAGCGACATCGGTATCCTTTACCTGAGCGATTTCAACCGCAAGATTATCATGAACTTGCTGAACGCCCGTGATCTCGCTTTCCATAAGCTCATCGACTGTAAGGCGTATGTGTACCTGTGGAAGGGCCACCCGCTTGCCAACAACAAGTTCATTACGCTCGATGAACTGGCCGAATACCCGTGCCTTTCTTTTGAACAGGGTGACAACAGCTCGTTCTATTTTGCCGAAGAAATCCTGAGTACGAACGAATACAAGCGTACCATCAAGGCAAACGACCGTGCCACCATGCTGAACTTGATGATTGGCCTGAACGGTTACACGCTTTGCTCCGGCATTATCTGCGAAGAATTGAACGGCTCCGATTACTTGGCTGTGCCCTTCAAGGACAAGAGCGAAGAATCCCGCCGTGTCATGGAAATCGGCTACATCGCAAAGCGCAACATGCTGCTTGGCTTGGTGGGCGAACGCTATGTTGAAGAACTGCAGCGTTACCTGGCGACCTGTTCGTCGTAATAGCTACGAACTATAACAGAACATCAAAAAGAAGTATTAAACTATTCCTTGAGTTCTAAGACGGGCTTTACTATTATTGGCTTGTCTTTAGAATTTATGGAGGTGCATTGTGGAAAAGCGCACGAATCTTTTAACGAATGGAGTCATCTGGTTTGGGGTGGCTATCTCGGTTTCTGAAATCGAAGCCGGTATTGAAATTGGGGCCGCCTCCTCTTACGATTCTGTTTGGCTCCCGCTGATTTTGGGCCATATTCTGGGCGGCATTTTGCTGTTCTTCGTGGGCCTTATCGGCGCCCGCGTCCGCCTGAATGCCATGGAAACGACCGCATCTGTCTACGGCTCTTACGGTTCTAAGTTCTTCGCCTCGCTGAACTTGTTCCAGTTGATTGCTTGGATTGCTGTGCTGAATGCGCAAGGGGCGTCTGTCTTGGCGGGTCTCAATCTCCCGATTTCTTTCCCGCTGACTTGCGTGATTCTTGCGGTGCTGATTGCCATTTGGGTCTTTGTGGGGCTTCGCCGTTTTGCGAAAGTCACGACGGTGGTGATGGCGGTTCTGACGGTGCTCTTGATTGTGCTGACAGCCAAGTTGTTCAGTGTCGGAACATCGAGTGCGCCTGCTGCAGAACATGCGCTGAGCTTCTGGAATATCTTTGAAATTTCGATGGCGCTTCCGCTTTCTTGGTTGCCGGTGATTTCGGACTACACCAAGGATGTCGAAAAGCCGACGCGCGCTACGGCGGTCTCTGCGATTGCCTACTCGGTGGCAAGTTTCTGGATGTACTTTATTGGGCTTCAGATTGCGGCAGCCGGAGTCGGTAACGATATCGCCCGCGCCATTTTGCTTGCGGGCCTTGGAATCCCGGGAATCATTATCGTTGTGCTTTCGACTGTGACCACCAACTTCTTGGCGGCTAACTCTGCTGGCGAATCGGCCAAGGCCATTGTCCATAAGTTGAATCCGAAAATCACGGGTGTCGTGGTGAGCGGTATCAGCGCAGTCCTTGCCATTTCGGGCATTATGGATCATTACATCGGATTCCTTTACCTGATTGCCTCGGTGTTTGCCCCGATGGCTGCCGTACTCCTGGTTTCGTTCTTCTTGGCGAAAAATCACCAGGTGGGCCACAAGTACTGGATTTTGAACTTGTTCGCATGGCTGGTGGGCTTTGCCGTTTACCAAGTCACGTCGCACCTGGATTCTGTAATACTCGGCCCCACGCTTCTTTCTATCCTGGCGTCGGCCTTAATTTCCTATCTTTTCTCTAAAGCCTTGACTTTGAAGCCTAAGGGAAATTCATGAGCGAAGACATTTTAGCCAAAATCGTACGTATGCGCCGCGAAGATATTTCGCGGTTGGGTTTGAATTTCGGAATTGAAATTCCCGAAAAACGCCGTGGCGGTCATACCGAATTTCTCGGGAACGCCGGTGCGATTCTTGAAGTCAAGCGAGCATCGCCTTCTAAGGGCGATATTGCGCCGGACTTGGACCCCGTAGCGCTGGCGACGACTTATGCCGAGGCCCATGCGCAGGCAGTTTCGGTGCTTACCGAAAGCAATTTCTTTAAGGGTTCGCTCCGCGACTTGATTGCGGTTGCCGACTTGATGGAACGCCGCCGTCAGCAGGGCTTGCATGCGTGTGCCGTACTTCGCAAAGATTTCCTCTTGTTCGAGGATGAAATCGATATTGCTTACCGCTGCGGTGCCGATGCGGTGCTCTTGATTGCCCGCATTCTGGATGATGCCCAACTGGTAAAGATGGCAAAGCGTGCCCAGAGTTTTGATATGCAGGCCTTTGTGGAAGTCCGCGAAACTGATGACCTGCGCAAGCTGAAATTGGTGACCGAAGCCTTGGGCGATGCTGCCGCCAAGACGGTGGTGGCGGGCGTCAATTCCCGCGACTTGGCTACATTCCATACGGACCCTTTGGTTCCCGCGTCTATCCGTAGCAAGCTCCCGGCCAAGGCTGTTTTTGAATCGGGGATTTTATGCCCGGCCGATGCGACTTATGCCCGCAACCTTGGCTTCACGGGAATCCTGGTGGGCGAGGCCGTTGCCAAGAATCCGCCGCTTGCTAAAGAAGTGGTAGGCGCATTTGAATCGGGCTCCGAAAATGCCCGCGGCAAGTTCTGGAAAAAGTTTGCAGAACGCAAGGCTGCCCAAAAGGCGGGCCCGCTCGTTAAAATTTGTGGCATTACTCGCGACGAAGATGGTAAGCTTGCCGCTGAACTCGGCGCCGATATGCTCGGCTTTGTATTCAGCACTACCAAGCGCTTGACTACCGAAGAGTTCGTACGCAGCTTTGCTGAAAAGATTGGTTCGAACCGTCCGATTCTCGTTGGCGTCATCACCGATCCCGAATCCGTTGAAGGCAAAACCGCTATCAAGCTTGCCAAAGAAGGCGTGCTCGATGCAGTTCAGTTCCACGGTGTAGCTCCCGAAGCCGAATACAGCGGCTTGCCGCATTACTGTGCCGCCCGCGTGGGCGAGGAATCCGATTTCGACAAGGTTGTTGCTCTCCGCAAGAATGGTGAACCACGCATTCTCTTAGATGCCAAGGTCGAAGGAATCCCTGGCGGTACGGGCAAGACCATTCCCGAAAACCTGCTTCGCGAAAAAGCGGGTGAGTTACCGCTCTGGCTTGCCGGCGGCATCACGCCTGAAAATGTGGGCGCGATTGTCCAAAAGTTCCACCCGGAACTCGTCGATGTCTCCAGCGGTGTCGAAGACGCCCTCGGAATCAAGAATGCAAAAAAAATAAGCGCGTTGTTTGACGCGCTAAAATCCGTTTAATTGCGAATTCACAAAAAAAAAGAAACCGTCGGCTTTAAGTGAACCGGCGGTTTAGATGACATTTTTTTATATGACTTCTTTCGGCTAATTGTAGCTGATTCGAACAGTCCATTCTAGCTCAAAATCAGTTGCTTCTGTATCCGATTGCTTAATGGCCTTATTGATATTTTTTCCTGCATCGCGAATGATGTAGCAATAATAGGATGAGTGGTCAACATTGAGTTCGATTTTGTTACGTTCAAAAACCAACGGACAAATGTAAATTTCGTTGGCGCCACCGCTGAATTTTTTTGTGAAATACTCGTGTCCACTCCATGTGCCGGCATCTTCTAGCTTAAATACGTCTGTTCTGACAGAATCTTTTCGGTTATAGTCAGAGTATGTCTTTATTACGAATGAAATGCTTGGATCTCCGTCGCTGTAGTCGCCCTCGTGCTTCTTTTGCTTTTCCCAGTTGTCTGTAAGTTGCTTGAACCAAGTCAAGTCTATTTCAACTGTGTAATCCTTGTACAGGTAGGATTGTGCTTCGTCATCATAAGAGATATCGTTTTCTGTGCTAGAACTGTAACGATAACTTGATGAATAGTAGTCGTACTCATAATTATAAGCAGAGGAACTGGAACTTTTGCGGGAGCTGGACGATGTGTTATAGCACTGGTATCCGTAATTTGAACAACACCAGGAATCAGTGTGCGAACTTATTCCGTAGCGGCAATCATATTCATCGTCATTGTCATCGTAATCGTCGTTGTCGTTGTAATCTTCATCGCGATGACGATCGTAATCATCCTCGTTTTCGTTGAACTTAGTTGCAGCCTCGCCGCGAATGTCTTCCATGTTGCCTTCTGCGTTGCTAAACGGATTGTCGTCGGAACATGCGAAGAAAAGGGGTAGGCTAGCAAGGAGCAGAATGTGGCCTGCAATATTTTTTTTGTTCTTGAAAAAGTTCATAAATGCTCCTTAGAATGCAATGTCAAGATTGAGACGCCAGGTGTCAGCCAAAAGTTTGTAGTTCAGAATTTCGTTAGAGTAGGTAACGGCGTTGATCAAAAGCATTTGCCATTGAATGGAAAGGTGTCTGGTGAGTTCAATGCCAAAACCGAGATAGCCCAAGAATTCCCAGTCGTTTTCGGTAAAAGCACCGCTGTTGCTTCCATAATCATCATAGTCGTAAGAGCGACTGCTGTAATTATAATCTTCACTAAATTGCCATTCGTAGTCAAAATCGTAATCAATCCAGGCGTAAAGGGGCTTGCGAACGTGAATGCTCAAGCTGACATAGGGACTGATGACAAACGGAATTCCGAACCGGAACGTTAATGGAATTTCAGCCATAAGGTTGTGGTATTCAATAGAAATATCATGGCTATAATGGTAAGCACCCCATCCGACTTCAAGTTCTGAATCCTTAATGTCGCTGTATCCGTGATGATAGACCATGTTTAGCCCAGTTTGGAAGCTGATTGATTTCAACATATACCAACGGAGTAAAAAGCCAAGGTTGGCTCCGATGTTGTCAAAGTCTCGGTCGCCCCCATGCACATCGTAATCTGCTACTGTGAACTCATCGAATTTTTCAAATGCGAGCGATATGCCGAAATAGAAGGTTCTGTCTTTGGGTTTGTTTTCGGGGACCAGAGCGGTTTGCTCGTTACTGGTTGTATCAATGAGCTCTGGTTGCTTGATAGAGTCGGCAACGATCGTGTCTTGTGGAACCTCGGCTACAGAATCTTTGGTGATGCTGTCTGTTGCTAAGGAGTCTGTTTGTAAAGCTGTTGAGTCCGTGGAGGCTGTTGTGTCAGAAGAAACCTCGTTTTGCACCGTGTCGGTGGACGTTGAACTTGTTGCTTGGAGTTCCTGACTTAAGCTTTCAAGAATGTCTGAACATTTGCAAAGGGTTTCGACCTTGGCGCATACATCTTGTTTGTCGTTGTTCATGCATGATGCACAAAGGTCAAGGCACTTATCCTGGGCAAAAGCGAATGATGCCATAATGGATAGCGCGATTAGTAGAGGCTTTTTCATATTGTCTCCGATTGTCTATACAAGATCTTTGTAAATATAATTAAATGTTTGCTTGGCTCCAAATTTTGTGGAGAATCAAAATTTATGACATGATTTTAATCACTAAGGCCTTTGTTTGTGTTTTTTTGCCCCAAATGGCCGAATTTAGGCCTTTTTGTACAAATTATGAAAGAATTTTTTACAAAAATCTTACGCTAACCTATTGACAGACAACGAATTAGTATATATATTGAAGACATAAAGATGAAATTGGCAATCCGCTTTGACGCTAGCGCCGCTATCGACGAGGTTCTCAAAGAAGGGATTTAGGCATTGCCATTTCATCAAGTGTTTAACAGAAGACTCTCGATCGTCGAGAGTCTTCACTTTTTTTGAGCTGTACCCCTTGCCATGTTAAGGAGACATTCCTAAATTAGGGCGCATGAAGATGAATTCAGCAATCCGTTTCAACCGTTGGTGGTGGGGCTCTACTAAATAGAGTCCGTTTTGCTGATTTCATCAAGTGTTTTGTAAAAGGCTTTCGGACTCCCGAAGGCCTTTAATTTTTTACCCCGAGATTTTAAACCTAAACCCCAGAACCCAATATGACAATTTCTTCAAATAACGGTTTCTTTGACAAGTTCGGCGGCAAGTATGTTGCTGAAATCATCCGCCGTCCGCTCGACGACCTCGAAGCGGCCTTCAACAAGTACATCCATGATCCGGAATTCCTCGAAGAGCTCCGAATCATCCAGCGTGACTACATTGGCCGCGAAACGCCGCTGTATTACGCTCCGACGGCAACGGAACTGTTGGGTGGCGCTCAGATCTACATCAAGCTTGAAGGCCTTGCCAACACGGGTGCCCACAAGATCAACAACGCCATCGGTCAGTGCCTCTTGGCCAAGAAAATGGGCAAGACCCGCATCATCGCCGAAACGGGTGCCGGTCAGCACGGCCTTGCGACGGCTGCCGCTTGCGCCAAGCTCGGCCTCGAATGCGTGGTGTACATGGGTGAAGTCGATGTGCGCCGCCAGCAACCGAACGTGGCGACCATGGAAATGTATGGTGCCAAGGTCGTGCCGGTCACGAGCGGTGCCCGCACCCTTAAGGATGCCGTGAACGAAGCTATGCGCGACTGGGCTACGAATTTCAAGAACACGCACTATGTGCTCGGTTCTGCTCTCGGTCCGGCTCCGTTCCCGGATATCGTTCGTACTTTCCAGTCCATTATCGGTGAAGAAGTCAAGCGTCAGGCCGCTGAACGTAACATTGATATCGCAGCCGTTGTCGCTTGCGTGGGTGGCGGTAGCAACTCTATCGGCGTGTTCACTCCGTTTATCGAAGACAAAAAGGTGCGCTTGATTGGTGCCGAAGCCGGTGGTATCGGCCCGAACAAGGGTGAAAACGCCGCTCGCATGACGGGTAACGCCAGCCGCGAAGGCATTCTGCAGGGTTACAAGAGCCGCTTCCTCATCGATGAAGACGGTCAGTCGCTGCCGACCCGTTCTATTTCGGCAGGCCTTGACTACATGGGAATCGGCCCGCAGCTCGCTGCCCTCGGCGAATCGGGCCGCGTGGAATTCACGGCAATTCTTGACAAGGAGGCTCTCGAAGCGGTGAAGTTCTTTGCCCGCAACGAAGGCATTCTCTTTGCTCTCGAAAGCGCTCATGCTGGCGCCGCCGCCATGAAGATTGCGAAGGAACTTCCGAAGGACAAGGCGCTCGTCATCAATATGAGTGGCCGCGGCGACAAGGACATCTTTATCACGAGTCCGGTGTTCCGCCCCGAAAAGTGGAAGGAATTCCTGAAGGCGGAACTTGTTCGCCTCGAAAACAACGAAGATATCCACGACGCCGAAATTATGACAAGGAAGTAATCACCATGAATTTAATGTCTCATCTTATTGCGGGTTTTCCTGACGCAGAAACTTCTATCGCCATCGCCGACGCACTTGTGAAGGGTGGCGCAAATATCCTTGAAATTCAGCTTGCCTTCAGTGATCCGAGCGCCGACGGTCCGGCTATTCAGACGGCATCGACCATTGCTCTTGACAAGGGGTACTCCACCAAGCAGGGCCTCGAAATCGTGAAGAAGATTCACGATCGTCACCCTGAAACGCCAATCTACATCATGACTTATGGCTCGCTCGCCTTTACCCCCGGCGTCGAAAATTTCGTCAAGATGTGCAAGGACGTGGGCGTTTCCGCTTGCATCATTCCGGACTTGCCGTTCGACGGCGACGAAGGCCTGACCGAAGCTTGCAAGAAGCACGGCCTCGAAAACATTCCGGTGGCAGCACCTAGCATGACCAAGGAACGCCTCGAAACGATGGCTTCCAAGGGTTTCAAGTACATCTACGCAGCACTCCGTGCGGGTACGACCGGTAGCGAAACGACGATTGACCAGGCAACGCTTGACTTTATCGATACTGTCGGTAAGGGTGGCGCCAAGGTACTCGGCGGCTTCGGTATCCGTAACGGCGAACAGTCCAAGGTGCTCAGCAAGCATGTGTACGCCGTGGTCGCGGGCTCCGTGTTCGTGAACCTCGTGCTCTCTAACGAAGACTCCGCCGAAGGCCGCAAAAAAGCCATCGCCGAAATCGAGGCGAAGGCTAAAGAAATTGCGGGGAAGTAATCCGAGTGTCATCCCGGACTTGGTCCGGGATCATCCCTTATTTCTTGAACTTAACGGCGGTTCCGTAGGCAATGATTTCTGCGGAGCCTGCCATCACCGAGGCGGTTGCGAAGCGCACGTTCACGATGGCGTCTGCCCCAATCATTCCGGCCTGATTTTCCATACGTTCAATAGCAATGTTCCGAGCGTCGTTCAGCATTTCGGTATAACCGGCGATTTCGCCACCTACAAGTGTCTTGAGTCCTGCAAATACGTCGCGTACCACGTTCTTGCTAAAGACAACGCTCCCGCGCACCATCTGAAGAGTTTCGATTTCCTTGCCGGTGATAAAGTCTGTTGTGTAGAGTTTCATATGTTCTCCTTTTTTTTGTAATCGCGAATTTCGGCGTCGCTTCAAAATTACATAAATAAAACACCTAGCCAAAATAAAAGTGTCACTGATAAAAGCGAAAAAACAATTATCTAGGGACTTGAAAAAAGAAATGCCCCGTCAAGCGGGGCATGACAACAGGGCTAGGCTGCAGGCAGGGGATGCTTCCCCCTTTTTCTTTTTGATAATTACAGCGTTGCCTGGAACTGGTGGAACTTTTCCAGGAGTTCGGCGTAGGTCTTGGTGGCTTCGAGCTGCGGGAACTGGGCGACGATGGAATCCGGGGCGCAGAAGAAGCAGCCCTTGTCGGCCTGCTTGAGCATGCCCGTGTCGTTGAAGGAATCGCCCGAGGCAAACACCTTGAAGTTCAGGTCCTGCAGGTGCTTCACGACTTTTGTCTTCTGGTCGTTAAGGCGCAGGTGGTAGCCCTTGATCATGTCGTTTTCGACTTCCAGGTTGTGGCAGAAGATCGTCGGGAATCCGAGATTCTTCATGATGGGGTAGGCGAATTCCTGGAAAGTGTCCGAAAGAATGATCACCTGGGCTTCGTCGCGGAGTTTGTCCATAAAGTCGCGGGCGCCGTCGAGGAGTCCGAGGTTTGCGATCACGTTCTGGATGTCCGAAAGCTTGATGTTTTCGCGTTCCAAAATCTTGATGCGGCCCTTCATGAGCACGTCGTAGTCGGGAATGTCGCGCGTAGTCAGGCGCAGGTCCTTGATGCCGGTCTTTTCGGCGACGGCGATCCAGATTTCAGGGGCGAGGACACCTTCAAGGTCCAGGGTAACGACACATTGCTTTGTGAACATACTAATGTCATCCCCGCGAAGGCGGGGATCTCCTTAACGTTTATTTCTTTCGTTCCTTAATAATTTCTCTTAAATCCGCAATCGTAATCTGGTACGGGGTGCGGCAGAAGTCGCAAATCACTTCGAGGTCCTTGCCTTCTTTTTCGAGATCCTGCAAGTCCTTGAGCGGGAGTGTGGCAAGCGTTGCCACGGTGCGTTCGCGGCTGCAGGGGCAGTAGGCCTTCGGGTCGATTTCTTTCACGATATCGATTTCGTAGGGGCCGCGCAGCTGGTCCAGGAGCTCGTCCAGGTCAAAGCCTTCGGGCGTGTTCATGTCGCAGAACTTCGGCAAGTTCTGGATGATGACTTCGATTAGGTTGATGTCCTTGTCTTCGAGGTCGGGGAAGGCTTCGATGTAGAAACCGGCGGCGTAGTCGAGCTTGCTCGGGTCTTCTTTGTTGAAGGCGGCTTCGATGCCCACGGCCGAGCGGATCTGTTCGGACTGCAAAAGGTAGGTGGCGAGGTTCTGGCCCATCGATACGGCGGGAGCCTCGATAATGCTTTCATGGACGCGCTTGCCCTGTTCGTTCAGTTTGACGACGCGGACGCTCTGCGGAATCAGGGCGGGTTCGTTACCGCCAACAGCCTGGAGTTCCGGCTGCGGAATCATGGCGCGCACCAGGCCTTGCGGCGTGGAGTCCGACTGCACCAGCGTGATTTCGCCCGAGAAACGGGTGGTAAAGCTCACTGTGCCTGGGAACTTGAGCGAAGCGCTCAAGAAAATGCTTGCGATGGAGTTTTCGGCCAAGAGCTTGAGGGCGAAACCCTGTGCGTTATGCTTTTTGCCGATTTCGTTCATCGTCGCGGTCAAGTCGACGACAATCAGGCGGAAGGGCGTCTTCTTGCCCGTAGCGCGGATAATGCGGTCCTTGAAATTCATAGCCCAAATTTAGTAAAATGAAAAAAAGTGAATCCTTTTCTGTTAAATAATATTATCTTTATGGGTGTATTCGTGTATTTAATGGAGGGTGGCATCATTTATGCGTTTTTGGACCAAAAAGAGCATTTCTCCTGAAGTGCGCCGTCGCAAAGCCGGTTTCGGAATTGTTGAAATTCTGATTTCTTCGCTGGTTTTGGGTTTTATGATTGTTGCCTTGAACTTGCTGCAAACCAGCAATAGAGACTCGATTATCCGCATTCGCTCCCGCGATGGAGCGGTGGCAGTTGCTCAAGAAGTCCTTGATTCCTTGTCTGCCGTAGGGGTGCCCTCTTTGCAGATGCCTACTAGCGGAAATAAGATTGTTCTCCATAAAACCCGTCAGTGGGATGGTAAACCGGGGGCATCTTCGGGCCATAAAATGACCGTTGATTATACGGTCCGTTTGGGTATATCTAACGATGCGGATTATCAAGAGAGTAACGCTTCTTATTACCACACGACCCAGCATGTTTATGCCAAAAAAGTGGATATAGAAGTGGAGTGGACCTATAAAGGCACTCCGCACTCAATAAATATGTCCACAATCCTGCGATAGAAACCCCGTTTTTGGGCTTTTTCGTCGTTTTTTGAGCCATTAATGTAAAAAAAGATTATATTAATTACTGCACGGAATACTATTGTCGGTAGTCTGGTTTTCATGGTAAGAAGGACATGAAAAATATATTGATTAAAAATAGCTGCAAGAAGGGTGGTTTTACTCTCATTGAACTCATGGTGTATATGGCACTGTTGGGTATAATTGTGGTTATTGCAGGCCAAGTTTTTAGTGATAGCACCAAGTTTAGAGTTCGCTCAGAAGGTATGATTCGCTCCAACGCGATTGCAAGCGATGTGGCCTTCTATTTATTAGACGATATCGGTCAGACGGGCGCAAAAAGTGCTAAAGATGCAGCAGGGTCTTTCTTTAAGAAGGATGCCGTTTATATGGATGTGACTGCTGGGGACGAAGATTATTCTTCGTTTAGAATAGCTAGGTCTTGCGGTACTTGTAACACGGACACTTTGACGGTACGCCGTGTTCGCTATGACGATGATGGCCAGTTTAAGGCGGTTGAAGAGGTAAAGTGGTTTACCGAAGGAAAAAAACTGTACCGTTTTTGCCATACGGTACCTAATACGTCTTCGACTGCGTCGAGTGATTGCCCAAGCGATGATGATGATCCAGAACGCGTAGAAGTTGCAGACTTTATCGATACCTTTAAGGTTATTCCTGCAAAGCCGAGAGTCGTGTCTACAGTGGATAAATCATCGGAGGAACTTTCTTACTTGTTGCCGAGTACAGATGCCTCAGTGAAAGCGTTTAGATTTGTCCCGCGTTATGGTGAAGAGTATTTTGAAATGCTGGCTGTTGATCCTGCTGCAGGTGGGGAGGCGGTAGCCTTGTCGGGCTTTGCCACGAATTACGATTACGATAATCATGAACCTGTTTCTGCAGGGCAAAGGGCAAACCAGGTGTTTGTGGCCGAAAGTGATGGTTCCACGGGAACTTGGAAAACGTTGTGTAAAAAGGTGACGCTGGAGCCCCAAGTGGAATACGAAATCTCGTTCAAAGTGCCGTATGACAACAATGAAAGCAGAATGTTCTGCCCTGGCCGCGATTATGCCTCGGTGGGCTTTAGAAATTTGGATGGCGCCAAGTTTGCTGGTCTAGATGACTTTAACTTTTTTATGCCGGCTTCTACGACTGAACCGCCTGAACGAACGTTCCGCTTTTCTGTAAAGACTCAAGCGGCCGATGCTTGCATGGCGTTTACCTTTGCAAGCTATTCTCCCATTGCTGCCTCGGGAACAGTGACCTTCCGTGAAGTTGCTTTGAAAAAGGTGGAATCTTCCAACTTTGATTTTTCCGATGAAAACTACTATCCTGATGATCCTAATCATACTGAGTTCAAGAAGGACAAAAAGAATATTAAGGGGTTGCTGCTTAAGGTGGTGGCAAAACGTCATGGAGAGGGTTCTACGATTCGACAAGTTATTCCAATCCCAAGTAATGGTCTTACGGACTAAGGGGGGCAGATATGTTTAATAAGAAGGGTGTATCGCTTGTTACCGTGTTGCTGTTTATGTTGATAGCAACGATTGCCGCTACGGCTACGTATAAGTGGCTTTCGTCGGCACAAGGCTCCAGCGCAAGCCGAATGAATGTGGCCGAAGCACAACAGGCTTCAAAGGCCGGCTTGGATGCCGTTCGCGCATGGATGACTTACCATGCGAACGATGTGGGTGCGGTGATTCGTCAATACATTGATGGTGGAAAAAAGCCAGTCAGGTTGGATGCTGTTGTAAAGGCATTCGGTTCTCATAAGCAAGATTACTCGGTGTGGCTCACTGGAGCCGATGTGGCTGCAGCTCCTTATCGCCTAAAGATTACTTCTGTCGGTACGGCCCGTGGTGGCGCTGCGACGTATAGCGAAAACTCCATTTTAAAGGTAAATGGCTTGTATCGAGTGAAAATTCCTGAAAAGCTAATGGGCCTCCATTTTAACGATCCTTTTGCGGGTGGACATGCCGGTATTACCAGTAATGATTTTTTGCAATCGGGTTTGATTACGGGGGATTTTTCAGCCAATAACACTCCTGTAATTGACTCAAAAATGGTTATTACAGGCGATGCTGTATATGGTGGTGATATTACTCATGGAGGAGATGTTTATATCGGCGAAAATATTACGGCTCCGGCAGCCATCACTATCGGTAGTAATAATCCTCATATTCTTGATACTTTGGTTGCTTATGTGGGTGGAAACATAACATGTGCAAGTGGTCAACCTATAACCGTGTATGGAGACTTGTATATTGGAGGATCTGTCAGTGGTTGTAATATAGATGTTAAAGGCAACTTGACTGTGGCTGGCAATTTGCAGGTCGCTGCGAATAGTAACAGTGCTTATATTTCGGTAGATGGAAATATGGTTTTTACTGAGACTGGCTCGCTGGATTATAATTTAGATGGAACCAGTTTTAATCGGTATTCTTCAATAACCGTTGGAGGCAATCTTTATCTGCCGAAAACGATTGAAGCGCATTGCACTGCAGGCGGACAATGTGGTGATTTGGATAAGGATAAGAAGATTGAAGTCGCTGGTAAGGTTTATCAATACAGTGGGACGACTTACTATAAAATTTTGTATCAGAATTCTGATGAATCTGAAGTAGGCATATATAAGAATACAACGGTACAAAATTCCATTTACGATAGTGATGATTACAATAAAAAACATCGAATTGCCAGTATTTCAGCATCGTCTTTTGAAACCCAAACAATAAGCAGCTGGGACAAAGATGATGATGTCTTGAAAAATGTTAGTGGCAAATATTGGACTAAAATTGAAAAGATGAATGCTTATGGCAGGCTTATTGTCGATGACGCCATTCCTCAACCGTTGTTAGTGGATCATGAAAATGCTTGGAAAGCACAAGTGGCTAATGAACACTGTGCAGGAATCGATGATGATGGCGACTTTTATATGGACGATGCTGCTATTGATGCCTTGAATCTCTGCTATACGACAGTTTCGCAGTCACAACTTTACAATGGTTTTTTGGTTATTAGATGGAATAATACTGATAACAAGCATTCTACCCATACTTTAGATCACAAATTTGTTCTCTATTCTACTGAAGTACTTGAAAATAACCCTGTTTTGCCAGCAACTTCTGCTAATGGCATGGTTTTCTTGTATTTGGAACAAGGTGCGGGGCGAACGTATGCAGATGGTGGTGATCACAATTATGTGGTAATTTCAAGGGGTGATATTGAAGAAATCAATGGCTTGATACTAAATGGAACCATGATTCTTGAACAAGGTAGTAGTTTGCTTAAGACACAAGGGGGAACTCGGTTGGAGTTTGATCAAAAAGTTGTCTCTACAATGATTTCGGCCGGTTTGATTAGGGAAAATCCTGAATTCACGAGACTTGTGGATCCTACAGCCGAACCCGCTGCGGCGGCTGCGGGTAATGGTGGTGTTTATGATGATTATTATGTGTCAACAGCTCCGCAATTGAATATTACTCTTGAATCGCAGTATAAGAACAAAGAAATTGACCCGGCAACTCTTGATGAATCCAAGAGAACCGATATTCAGGCCTCTCTTCTCGTGATGCCTCGTATTATTTATGTGACGCAGGACCTTGTCGGTAAATTGTCTGATTATTACAATGTTTTGCGCTTGAACAAGGCTGTATACAATGGCGAAGGTGCTGTCGCTTGTGCCCCGGCGGGCTTGTCTCCTGTGTTGACGTATGACGGAACGGTTATGGTTCCAGAAGAAATCTATACCTGTAATTACCAATCTGAGTATGGAGACAATCCGTTCTACGTTGTTGTTAGCGGAAGGAGAGGACAAACTCCGGCGGTATCCTTCGAAGAACCGAATTGGGCTCAAATTTCTGCAGGCGGTAGCCCCGCTACAATCAATATGCGCGTACAGCAGGCTACTGGCTCAGCAACAATGTACGTTGGTGTCAATGTCTATAATTTGCCGGAATCTTGGACCCTTTATGCAGAGCCTGGCGTTGTGCCTCAAGCGGTGACCTCTGGTGTAGATGGTATGAGGTCTTACCTTGTAACGTTTAATGCGACGAATGCCACAAAGCCATTGTTCAAAATTTCGGCACCGGCTAATGCAGAGGCGGCTACGGTTCATTTTGAACTTGCTGAGCCTTTGAGCGGTTGTGTTGTGGGTTCCCCTGCAACTTACGAGGTCTCCGTTTCTGGTTCTGCAACAATCAATCGTGTTGCTATTCCGGCAACATATTGCGCAGGTACGGGACATGCTAATATTACGGGGTCTGATAATAATTCTTATAATTGTGCTTCCGTTGCTAGCCTCGATTGGCCTAACTGTGGCTCATTGCAGACGGGTGTTTGGGTGTACCCGTATTGTAATTCCTTGACAACAGTTACAGACAATAGTTCTTGGACTTGCGGAACGAATTATGCCATTCATTTGGAGAAACGTAATATATCGCCTCATTGTGTGGCATTTATTCCGGATACTAGCTTGGAAGCCGAAAATGGTGGAACATACTCGCTTTATGGCTCGTTAAAGCGTAAAGCCTATAAGTTGTACGTGAAGACAGATGGCGCAGAAGGTGTGACAACTCAAATTTCCGTAAAAGATGCTGAAGATGAATCTGCTCCATATACGGTGATTAGCTCTTCTTCTACAGAGAATGGTTACCAGGTTTACCAAGTGTATTCAAATTATCGTGTAAAGGCTGAGGCAAAAAACTATGGCTCGAATAAATTTACTTATTGGGGCTGTGCTGGTGTTGATTGTGAAGGTCATAAAGTTGACGATCATCCCGTTTCAGAGCCATACCTGATTGGTGGGACAGATACCTTGACGGCATACTTTAATAAAAGAGATGAGCATTGCTTCTTTGATTCATTTGGAAATCACGTAAGTAGTAAAGGCGTGAATGAACCCCTTAGGATTTGGTGCCCAAACAATACTTATGAAAATTGTATTGACCGTTGTAAGAACGGATATCATTGTTCTGTAGGTGGAGAAGGTAGCGCTTACGAAGGTTATGACCCCGAAGCGAATTGGTTGCTTATTTACACCAATTCTGGTGCAAAAAGAACAAGCGAATGTTTAAAAAGGGTTCTGGGTATTTGTGTAAAACATGGACATGAATATCGCTCTTTTACACAGCCCTCCACTACCGGCGGAACCTTGGGAGAACTCATATTTGATGACGGCTTACTTCGAGCACCAGGAGCTTTTGATCTTGACATATTTAATGTGTTTGATAGTTATGCCCCAACAATGCTTCTGCATCGTGCTAAGGCAGGTACAAACGGAAAAATGTCCTTGAAAATGAAACTTCCGTTTGATGCAACGGCAATGTTGCAAAATGTTATGAATGATGGAGATGATTTAAATGATGGGGCTGTGCTTAGATCCGATGCTGGGGGCACGAGTTATTTGGCTGTAACCTTGTATAAGGCTTTTTATGTGGCTGATGGTGACTATGGTGCCAGGGTCCGTGTTTGCTATGTTGAAGGACAGGATAATGATGGCTCCGATTGCCTTGATACGGAACTGACAAATAAGTTTAATGGTGGCTTTGTTCCTTTGTCGAGTCTAACGGACGTATCGATGAATATTACTTTAGAAGGAGCTTCGCTTACCGTTGATTTTGACTTTAATACGGCTCTCATTAGTGCCGGTTCTCACAATTTAGGTTTTGCATCGTTTGATTTGAGCAAGTTGCATAATACGTCATTGTCTTATGGTGCTCCGGGGCATGAGTATATTGGCTTGAAAATGTTCAATGCGTTCTATCGCTATAAGGATATCTCTTGGACGTCTGAAACCTATAGCAATGAGTGCTTTGATACTCCTCGAATCTATTGCTCTTTCGCAAACCAGTACATTGGCGGAACGGTGCCAAGGAATGAAAATGTCACCCCTTGGGTTGGTGCTTCTAGCTGGTTTAGCGAAAACAACTGCAAAACAATAAAATATTACTACAATGGTTGCGATATGGATGGTAGCTTGTATGCCAAGGATTTCAAATATCTTGGAAATGTATTGGATTGTTCTAGAGACCAAATAGGTGGCTTCTGGGATAAGGGTGGACAGTTGAATGGCTCTACCTATAATTTTGAAGACCAAGGATACCACAAGATTGATACCTCGAAAACATTGTTTAGCCATTATAAATTAAGTGGTTATGCAAAAAATGCTACGGTTCAAATTACATGTGGCAGTACCACCTATTCTTCGGATTGCGGACGTTTTTATGTGGGTGACATTATACCTTGTTCCAAACATGAACAATCCTTTGAACAAAGGAAAGAATGCTTTGCTGACGATCCTTGCTATGTCAATATGCCCAATGGAGAATATGCAAATTTGAGGGACTCTAAAATCTCAATGGTCATTTCAGGATTGACAGGGTCCGTTAATGCGTATTTGATTGACCAAAATAATGTAGCTAGCGATCCATATCCCATAAATTCGAATGGAACTATCGAATTTTATGCCACGCAGGTTTCAGATAAGATGGGTTTTGATCCTCAAACGGTGACTGCTGTAAGGTTTGAAGGGACATCTAGCTTTACCGTTTCGGACTTGCAGAGCTATTGTGGTAATGCTCCAGGGCTTTTTGATTGTACAGTAGCCTTTGATGGTAGTGGCTTTATAATTAATTCCACAATTACGAATACCATAAATGCGGCTAATGGTGGTTGTACCGTTTCTAATAACGAAAATGATGACTATCTTGAAGATGTAACTCAGGATTGCCCGGCGAATGGTTCGTTCTATGTGCCTGGGTCTAGTATTTATAGTGGTTTTGGTAATGATGAAAATTCAAAGAATTATTCTTTTACCATTACGATGACCGATAAAGAAGGCGTTGTGACTACTTGTCAAACAAATACAGTAACGGTGAAAAAAACAACCATGTCGTGCTTGGTTGACGATGATGAAATTGATGCTGGTGAGAATTTACCGGCCTTTAAGTACTATCTGAAAGATTGTCCTTCGGGAGGCTGTAATGCGACTGTAGAACTTGTGGGTAAGGTAAACGCTCAGTCTGTAAATTACAGTAAAAATTGTACGGATGACATTTCTTGTGAGTACCAGAGCTGGACCCCTTCTGATATTAACACCGTTGGGAATACAGAATTAACGTATCGATTGAGATATTCAACGTTGTCCGTTTGCGAAGCGACTGTTAAGGTGAACACGGTAACTTCGGCAGCGGCAACAAATTGCCGTGTAGAGAATGGGACGTTTATGGCTGACATAACGGGACCCTCGTCGGGAACTGCTTTGGCAAAGTTGTGGTATAACGATGTCCAAGGAAATGTCCTTGGCAGCGAATCGGTTACCTCTGCGTCAACATCCTTTACTCAAACATTAGATCTTGGCCCTGGATCTTATACCTTGGTGCTGACCTTAAATGGTGAACTTGCGTGTGGTGGAGCTGTAGCCTATGAAGTTTCCGGTTCTTCTACAAACAATTCTGGTAATCAGAATTCCGGCGATAACTCAGGTGAAAATTCTGGAGAAAATCAGAATCAAAACAACTCCAATTCAGTATCTGCAACCTGTTCGTATACAACGGATGAAACTACAGGTAGTGTTTCCTACACTATTTCTAGTGTTAGTGGTTGTGACAACAACGATTGTGTTGTAGTTGTGAAGAAGGGTGAAGTTGATGTTAATAAGGGATCGTCTTCTCTCGGAAATTCTGGTATGGGGCCTGTTGACATAGAAGAAAACGGAACTTATACTGTGTATTTAAATGGCTCTGCTATGGATAATTGCACATTTACTGTCACTATGGTCGAAAATAATAATAGTGGCGATAATAACAATGGTAATGGAAATAATGAAGGCGATGAAACTCCTAGCGAGAATCTGAAGCCAGTAAGTCTTTCATGTGTGAACAGCATTGGAAATGGAACTGAAATTCCGAGTGGGACAAGAACGATTAATTGCCATGATGCTGCGAATTGTACAGCAGTTAGTGTAAAATGTTGTCCGAAGAAAGATTGTGACAATGGCACTTCTTCAAAATGGAGTGTTGGAAAACAAGAGCAGTCAACAACTCCGAGACTGTATAATAATTCTTTCTCGTGTACAAATGGTAAATCTATAACTATTACAAGTGCTGGTGATTTGAAATGTATGCTAACCAATAATTAGTGGCTGGCAAAACTCTAAAATTAAACCCGGACTGCATAAATGCTGTTCGGGTTTATTTTGTGAAAAAAAATTGAACGCCTTAGCGGGCAACCACCTGCTCACGAATCTTTTCGCAGATTTCGCGACCCGCTACTTGAGCGAGGCTTTCGAAGGCGAATTCTTCAGCAGAGCCGGCACCGCGGCTGGTAATCAACTTGCCGTCGACCACCACGCGGTCGGTCAGGTACTGCTTGCAGACGAGGTCGCCTTCGCAGCCCGGGAAACAAGTGCACTTGCGGTCCTTGAGGATTCCGGCCTTCGAAAGCACCAGAGGGGCAGCGCAGATGGCGAAAATCCACTTGCCTTGAGCATCAAACTGCTTGATGGTTGCTTCGACAGCAGCACTTGCCGCGAGATTCTTGACGCCCAGACCCCCGCCAGGGAGGTAAATGGCATCAAACTGTGCAAGGTCGGCGTCCTTCAGCAGAATATCTGCTTGAATACGGAGCCCGAGCTTACCCGTTACGGACAAACTGTCGCTAATGGATGCGAGGGTCACATTCAGGCCGCCACGCTGCCAGTAGTCAAAGGGGGTGGCGAATTCGGTTTCTTCGAAACCATCTGCCATCAAGAATAAGATCTGCATAAAACCTCCGTGAAAGGATGTTCAAAAGGTAATAAAAAAAAGATGCCGGATTGGGGCCGGCATGACAAGTTTTTTGAGGCTGCTACCCGACGCTGTGTTCTAGCTTTAAAGTCAGCAACTGGCGAGCTTCCGTGGCGAATTCACCAGGGAGTTCCTTGAATACGTCTTTGCAGAATCCGCCGACCATTGCCTGGATGGCGTCTTCGCGCTTGATGCCGCGGCTTTCGAAGTAGAAAAGCTGGTCTTTGCTAATGCGGCTGGTGGTTGCTTCGTGTTCGGTGGTGGAACTTGCGTTTGCGACGGTGATATACGGGAACGTGTGTGCCGCACTCTTGTCGCCCACGAGCATGCTGTCGCACTGCGTGTAGTTGCGGGCACCCGTGGCCGACTTGTGAATGTTCACTTCGCCGCGGTAGGCGTTGCTAGAATAGTCGGCACTGATGCCCTTGCTGATAATCGTGCTCTTGGTGTTCTTGCCTATGTGGATCATCTTGGTGCCGGTATCGGCCTGCATGTGCCCGTTGGTGAGGGCCACGCTGTAGAATTCTCCGACGGAATTATCGCCCAGCAGCACGCAGCTCGGATACTTCCACGTGATGGCAGAGCCCGTTTCGACCTGCGTCCAGCTGATGCGGCTGTTCTTGCCGGCACACTTTCCGCGCTTCGTGACAAAGTTGTACACGCCGCCGGCTCCCGTTTCGCGGTCGCCCGCGTACCAGTTCTGCACGGTGGAATACTTGATGCTGGCGTTGTCCTTCGCCACCAGTTCCACGATAGCGCTGTGCAACTGCTTGCTGCTGAATTCCGGCGCCGTGCAACCTTCCAGGTAGCTGACGCTCGCACCTTCATCAGCGATGATCAAGGTGCGTTCGAACTGGCCAGCTTCCTTGTTGTTGATGCGGAAGTAGGTGGAAAGATCCATCGGGCACTTGACTCCAGGCGGAATGTACACAAAGCTTCCGTCGCCAAAGACCGCGCTGTTCAGTGCTGCAAAATAGTTGTCGCCTGCAGGCACGACCGAGCCCAGGTATTCCTCAATCAGTTCGGGATATTCCTTGATGGCGTCGCTAATGCTGCAGAACAGAATGCCCATTTCCATGAGCTTGCGCTTATGGCTGGTGTAAATGCTGACCGAGTCAAAGACCGCGTCCACAGCCACGTTGGCAAGACGCTTCTGTTCGTCGAGCGGAATGCCGAGCTTTTCGAAGGTGGCCAAGAGTTCCGGGTCTACGTCTTCAATCTTTTCGTGGCTTTTCTTGGTCTTCGGGGCGGAGTAGTAGACGATGTCTTGCAAATCGACCGGAGCAAAACTCAGTTCGCCCCAGTTCGGCTGCTCCATGGTCTTGAGCTTTTCATACGCTTTCAGTCGGAAATCGAGCATGAACTGCGGTTCACCACGGAGCTTGGACGCCCTGCGGATGACATCTTCGTTCAGACCTTTCTCGAAGGCCTCGTTCTCGATATCCGTTACAAAACCGTATTTGTAGTTTTCGCTCATTTTATTCCTTTTTTGCGCGTGCAAATTTAGAAAAAGATGCGTGATGCGTCCACTGCAATGGTGCAAATTGTCATAATGAAGACTCCCTACACGCAATTCCGCAAAAAATGAATACTGAAAATGACAATTTTTGTCAGTATTTTATAGGTATATTTGTTTGCGTAAAAAAGAGGTAAATTATGAATCATTTTAGCATCGCAAACAACAATATCCTGTTTTCCGCACTCCTGATGCTTGCTCCGGCTGTGTTTGGAGTCATGTTCTATGGTTCTGGTAGTGTTGTCGCGTCGGTATCGGCCGCAATTGCTTACTTGAGCCTGGTCATCGGGGAACGGCTGGATGGCAAATCGTACTGATTTTTGTAAGTTTGTTTATACAAACTGCAAAAAGAAGGACGAGAATAAATGAATAGAGTGTTATTGGGCCTAGCGTCATTGCTTGCGGCATCCACTTCGTTTGGCTTTGAAACCTGGCTTGGGGTGTATCAGCATAGTTCTGTCAATACGGAACTCGGAAATGCAACCGAAACGGAAGGTCGCTGGTTCGTTATAAGTGATTCTATAGATGGTGGAGAATCAAGTATTATCTGGCCTGCAGAATTAGGAAACGAATATAGCCCCACAGATGTGACTCCAGTACTAGAGCGTTGTGATGGTCTTTGCGGAACCGCCATGCTAGAAAAAGGGTTTGATTATCCTTATGCGATGGTTGCCTTCAACGTCGTGGGACAAACGTCCGATACGGATACGACTTCGGCTTCGGGAGATGCTTCTAATTGGGGTGGCCTTTGTATTACATATCGCTCGACTGCGAGAACGACTCTTCAGTTAGGTCTTGGCGAAAAAGTCGACCATGATATGGAATATGGAAATCCGTATGTGACGCTCCCTGTAACAAATAAAGATACCAGTCTGCAGTTTAAGTGGAGTGATTTTAAGCAGCCTACTTGGGTATCTAATAAAGGTTTGCATATCAGTGGTGAAGATGCAGTAAAGCAGCTTGTTGCAATTCATTTTAGAATGCAAGATGTTGTCGGCACCTATGATTTTAACATTTGCGCAATTGGCCCCTATAATGGTGGTTGCCCTGAACGCTGTTCTGAAATCGTTTCGCAGCGATGGCTTTCTCATGATAGCATCACTATTTCTGATATTCCTGATCAGCCATATACGGGGGATTCCATTTGCCCTGAGGTCGTGATTACGGATCACCATAAATTCGACTCGATGAATGCTGAAGATCGACTAGTCTTGGGTTCCGATTATACCGTCAAATGCGAAAACAATGTTGGTGTCGGTACAGCCCGTATGACCATATTTGCAAACAATAAGGATTATTACGGTGTCGCCGTCAGGAACTTCAAAATCGTTGATGCTGTTCAGTATTTTGGCGCTCTCTCGGTCCATAAGAATCAAATAGAGACTTGGGCTGTTATCGATGGCGATTATGATGGTAAAGATACGGTTAAAGTGGATAGTCCAATTAAGGTGAATCGTGTTGCGATTAAACGCAAATTTACGCGCGATGCTTATTCTACGATTATGTTCCCGTTCGATGTCAACACTGACATCCTGTATGGTGTAGCTAAAGTTCTTGCCTTTGCGGGAATTTCACAGGATTCCGTGACTGGTGCGGAACAGGTTGAGGTGGATGAATTGTGGGATTGGTATGGATCTTTTGATTCTTTCACTTTGAAGGCGAATACTCCCTATATCATCAAGACAAGCGATTCCTACATTGCTGTTCAGAAGGCTGTCACGATTGAAAAAACGACGGAAGGGCTCAACGTGGGCGAAGTTACACCGTGGGAGTTCCGCGGCACATACTCGTATAAAACTTGGGACGAAGATGAACTGAAATACAGATCGGTCTATGGCTTTGCCGCTAGAGAAGAGGGCGATTACGCAATAGGTGATTTTGTCAAGGTGGGAGCTGGGGCTTCAATCAATCCCATGCGCGCTTATATCGTGTTCAATCCGCCGAAGCCCTTGAAAGGTGCGCAGATTTCTTCGAGCGAAAAGGAGGCTCTGATACAGTCGCTGCCCGAAAATATGGAAGTGGTTGTTGTTAATAAGGACGGTGAACAGACAACGGTTATCGGCACGCTTAATACGCGTACGGGTGTAATCCGTATGAGTCGTGAACATCAGTCGTATGATCTTAATGGTCGTAATTTGAAGGGCAAGCCCAAAGCCAATGGCGCTTACTATGGCAAAAAAACTAAGTTTTAAAAACAGGAGGAACAAATATGGAAAATAAAAAAGAATATCGTGTGCCTGAAATGAAAGAGGTTATTCTCAAGCGTCAAGAATCCTTGTTACAGAGCAGTTATGCTGGACCGCTTGGCATGCTTGACGAAACATCTAAGCATGATGCCTAAGATGTAGAAACTCAATTAAAAACGAAGCCCCGGATGAAAATCCGGGGCTGTTTTAATGCCTTTTAGAAATGGAACGGGTTGATTAGCGTCTTCTGAATGCCATTTGCTAATGCTGTCGCATTAGCGACGACGTTCTGCCATTTCTTTCTTCAAGATGTCCATGACGGCGCCGAGGTCTGCGGTCGCCTTGAACACGGGGTTCGCGAACTTGGAGCAGATGTTTTCGAGCTTCTTTTCGTGGTAGCCGACCTTGAATTCGGTGAACTTGAGGCCGTGTGCCGTGCTGATGACGACCACGTTTTCTTCCTTGTCGATCTTGCCTGCGGCCACGAGCTTTTCGAGGGCGCCGAGAGCGACACCAGTGTGCGGGCAGCAGTAGAGACCGATACGGTCGCCGCGGTGGGCTGCATTGGCGAGTTCTTCTTCAGTAACGCTCACGACCATGCCGTTCGTCTTCTGGATGGCGCGCACGGCCTTCGGATAGCTGACCGGGTTACCAATCTGGATGGCAGAAGCGAGAGTCTTCTTGGCCTGCATCGGAACGAGCTTGTCGAAGCCGCGTTCGTAAGCCTGGAAGAACGGGTTGGCGTTTTCGGCCTGAGCCACGATAATGCGAGGAATGCGGTCGATGAGGCCCATAGCCTTGCAGTCTTCGAAACCCTTGGCCAGAGCGCTCACGTTACCGAGGTTACCGCCCGGGATAATCACGGTGTCGGGCACCTTCCAGCCCATTTCCTGGCAGATTTCCGGAGAAATCGTCTTCTGGCCTTCTACGCGGAGGCTGTTCATGGAGTTGGCGAGGTAAATGCGGTTGTCGGCAGTGACCTGCTGAACAATCTTCATGCAACCGTCAAAGTCGGTGTCGAGGGCGAGCACGATGCTGCCGTTGGAAATCGGCTGGATCAGCTGGGCAACGCTGGTCTTGCCGGCGGGCAGGAACACGATGCTCGGAATGCCTGCCTTGGCGCAGTAGGCGCTGAGGGCTGCAGAGGTGTCGCCGGTAGAGGCGCAAGCCACGGCGTCGATTTCGTGAATCTTCTTTTTGATGATGTGGTTCACCTGGCTCACGAGAACCGTCATGCCGAGGTCCTTGAAAGAACCGGTGTGGGAGTTGCCGCAAAGCTTTACCTTGAGGCTCTTGATTCCCATTTCCTTGGCGAGCGGAGCGGCGTCAAAGAGCGGGCTCCAACCTTCGCGCATCGTGACGATGTCTTCGAGAGGCATGTCGGGGAGCACCATTTCGCGCTTGCTCCAGATACCGCTCATGTCGGCCGGTTCAAAGCTCATGCGGCGTTCGGCGAAAAGCTTCTTCCATTCGTCGGGGCTCTTGCTTGCAAGGGCTGCGCGGTCGTGTTCGACTTCGAGCAAGCTACCGTCAACCTTGCTGCGGTAAATGACGTCGGTCAGCGGGTAGGTATCGTCCCCGTTGATGTTTCTAAAATGGGCGTTGAACTTTGCCATAATATCCTCTAGTTTTTTCGGGGGTAAATATAGGAAAATCACGCGGTTATTTGTAGCCTAATTTGCTATATTCTCCACGGAATTACAGACTAGACTCGGAGTACTGAGTGAAGAAAACATTGTTTAAAAAGTTGAAAACGACACAATTGATTGTGGTGACGTTGCTATGCTCCATGGCGTTGACGTCCTGCTTGTTTGATTCTGACGATAATGGCTTGGAATCGTGGCTTTCGGACCGCGGCCTTCCGAGCAGCTACCAAGTACAGACTTTGACCATCAATAACATCAAACCGGCTTCGGTCAGGGTGGATTTTGATACGCTTCCGAAGTCTGCCGATGTAAATGCGGTGCTTGGACGTGTTTCGAACCTTTCGCACGACCTGGTTTTGGATTTTGCCTATTCGGATACGACTTTCATGAAAAAGATGAGCAGCTCCGATACTGCGGGTGCGTTCCTCGTTCTTTCATGGCTCCGTACGTTCTACAATGCAAAACAGTATCCTAGCGATTCCTTGCCGTTTGACGACGATGTCGATGTGACGGTGAGCTGGAAACTCGAAACGAACAGCAAGGACTCTTATAAGACGTACTTTAACAAGATTACCAAGGTTGCTGATTCTACCTGGTACAAGGATTTGCTGGAGTGGGAGAGCGATGGCTCTGCCGATACCGTGGTCAACATGAAGCGTGTGAAAAACGATACGGCCACCTCGATTCATTTGGACCTTCCGTCTGCCTTGGTGAAAGAACTCAAGAAGGTGAAGGGCTCTGCCCACTTGCAGTTGCGCCTGTCTGCACCTAAGGCAACGCGCCTCTATCGCTTCTATGGCGATGCATCGTCTACGTATCCGCCGTCCTTGGTGCTCTTTTCCGATTCTACGACCTACATGAAGCCCACTCCGACTCCGTTCCGTATGGCTAATATCCTGAAAAACGAAGAAGAATGCCCGGAATGCGCCATCCTCCATGGCGGTGGACTTTTCGATTCCCTGGTGGTGGAAATTCCGCCCGAACCTATCCTTGAGGCCTTGTCCGAATTCTATGGCGATGAATTCCCGTTCACCAAGGGCGACAGTACCGACGTTCGCCAGATTGTAGTGCATGCCCAAATCACGATGGCCCGCGACGACTCCAAGGGCAGCAATGAACTGGGCTACCCGATCCAGATTGTGACGGGTTCCTATATCGATAGTGCTGACCAGCGCTACTTGGATACCGCTGACCTCAGATACCGCCGTATGGAAAGGTATCGTCTTGATACGGCTGTGATTTTGAGCGAAGGCCACCAGAACCTGATTTTCCATGACGGCGATTCTTTGACGCTTCAGCTGTCGTATGGTTTCCGCGACTTCCTCAACAAGGCAAGCGATGGCCGTGGCATGAAGTTCAGCATGCGTATTGGTTGGCCGTTCTTGCAAGAAAAGATGACGGTTTATAAGGATACCATTATCACCACCAAAACGAAGGTGATCTCTGCTAAGGGCGATACGACTTATAAAACCAAGAACGACACTCTCTACAGGTACTTTAGCTACTTTGACTATGCCCGCTACGATTTCTCGACGGCGATGGAGAATCCGATGACGCTCAAGCTATGGCTTGCCTCTAAGCGGGAGGATGAAAAATGAAAAAGTTTTTGCTTGCATTAGGTGTATTTTCGAGTTTTGCTTTTTCTTCGATGATCGGTTTGGATGCCTTGGGCGAAGAAAACGTCATGGGCGGTACGGCTTCGGCTGCTGGCCGTGGCTTTGCCGGTAACGCCAAGACGGGTGATGCCGAAGGTCTTTCGGTCGTGAACCCGGCTCGTTTGGCTTTTGATGCGAAGGTTGTCTTTAACTTGAACTTCTCGATGGAACTGGATGGTGCCCGTGACAATGGCGAGCATTATGCCTATTCCAGCATGTCGATGCCGTCTTTCAACCTTTCGTTCCCCATGGGTTCGTTCGGTGCAATGGGCCTTTCGCTGTGGCAGCATTATGCAGCGTCTTTTGAAGACGAATACAAGAACAAGGAAACCCATGCGAATGCAAAGCTGGAATACAAGGGTAGCGTCTACGAACTCGTTCCGACTTACGCTGTCCGCTTGCCGTTCTTCCGTTCCCTTTCTTTGGGTGCCTCTGCTCACGTCGTGATGGGTAATAACTCCAGAAACTTGACTCTTGGCGCTAACAACGAAAATATTGACAAGAGCGATTCCTGGGCAACGGGCGACTACATTCTTTCGGACTATGTCGAAGGCGCTTGGGAAATCAAGGACCATCCGGCATACTACACGGGTGCCCTCCAGTATCGCGGTAAAAACGCCTCATACTTTTTCTCGTTTACCACGGGCTATACTTTGCTGAACACGCTGGACTACAACTTTAGATTCAGCGAATTAGATACGCTGGAATCGGCTCGTGCTAAGCGTGAAATCGATGTGCCCGCCATGCTTGCGACCGGTATCAACTACCGTTTGGCAAAGCGCCACAATGTCATGATGGACTTGACTTGGCGCGTGTGGGACAAGGATATCGAAAACATTGCGGGCGGTTGGAATATGCCTGAGGTGACAGAAACCCAGACGGACTTTATGGTTTCGCTCGGTTACCAGTTTGACGGCAGCCCGCTGTTCTATGAATCTTACTGGAACCGTATCAACTACCGTGCAGGTGCCTGGTACAGAAACTGGTACATCAAGGATGTTTTTGAGGTGGGTGGCTCGATTGGCGGCGGATTCCCGCTGGGTCGTAAGGGGACTACAATCGATGTCGCTTTCCAGGGGGGCAAGCGCTTCTCCGATGCCAAGTCGGAATGGGAAGAAATGTTCGTCGGGCTGCGAATCGGTTTGACCGGTATCGCAACTTGGGGACAGGAGCGCAGGTAGGATTTTTAATGAAGGAGGCCTAGTATGGCTATAAAAAAAGAGACTGAAACAAAATCCAAGGTTAAAACTGCAAAGTCCACGACTTTGAAGGCGATGAAAGACGCCGAAGAAAAGGCCGTGAAGGCTGTGGCCAAGGTGAAGAAGGCTGCAGCAACGAAGGTTTCCAAGATCTCGGACGAAGTCAAGAAGGTGGCCGCCAAGAAGACGACTACGGCTAAGACTGCTGCAACCAAGACGGCAGAAAAGCCTGCTGCCAAAGCAACTGCTAAAACCGCAACCAAGGCTGCTGCAACGAAGGCCGCCGCTGTCAAAACGGCCGTCAAGACCGCTGTAAAGACGGTTGCAAAAACTGCAGTTAAAAAGGCTGCCGCAACAAAGGCCGCTGCAACGAAGGTTGCTGCAAAGTCCAAGGCATCCGAAAAGGAAGTTGCCAAGCTCGCTCAGTCCTTTGACGCCGAATACCTGGTGCTCATGCAGAAGGACCCGAACTGGATGCATGCCTTCTGGGAAGTGTCCGAAAACAGAATTAACGAAGCGAAGCACGGTAAGGGGAAAATTGTTCTTCGCCTGTTCGACATTGCCGATGACCTTACGGTGCAGCGCGGCAAGAAGCGCAAGTTCCGCGATGTCGAAGTTCCGGCAAATGCTCGTAGCTGGTATGTCGAAAATACCGCCGGTAAGTCCTGCGTCGCCGTTCTCGGTGCCGTGTCCGGCAAGAACTTTATGCCTATCGTGGAATCGGCTCCGGTCATGACTTTTGACAAGTCCGCTGCCGCTCCTGCTGCAGACGATGCCTTTGCAAAGGCTTCTCTCGGCGGTAACACCCTCGGTAACTTCATGAGCTCTGGATTCTCGAGCCAGACGGCTGAATCCTGGCTCAAGAGCCTGGGCGGAAACTTCGGCAGTTCTTCTGAATCCATGTTCTCCGGTGCACTTTCTAGCGCTGCCTTGCAGTCCAACAACATCGAAGTGGCCAAGGATTCCGTGAACTACGGTAAGGATTTCTTCCTGTGGGTCAAGACCCGTTTGATCGTTTATGGTGGTACTCGTCCGGATGCACACCTCCAGGTGCGCGGCGAACCGTTCCCGCTGAACCCGGATGGCACCTTCAGCTTTGAAGAAGACCTGCCGGATTCTACCAAGATCATTCCGGTGTTTGCGACCGACAAGGATGGCGATTTCCCGACCACGATCGTTCCGATTGTCGTAAAGCGCACGGAGTAATCCGTTTTAATGGGAGCTCCCGGAAAAATCATTTTCCTGATGCACGCACATTTACCTTTTGTGCGGCATCCGGAATATAAACGCTTTTTCGAAGAGAACTGGCTTTTTGAAGCTATTGCCGAAACGTACCTGCCTTTGGTACAGGCAATGCGCCGTCTCTTGGAAAAGGGCGTGCCCGGGACGCTTAACTTGAGCGTTTCGCCCCCGCTCATCGAAATGCTTTCAGACGAAAACTTGCTCGATAAGTTCTCGGAGCATTTGAAACATCAGCTCAAGCTGATTGAAAAAGAAGTCGCTCGCAACGCGGACACGGATTTAGAGACTCTTTCGCATTTTTACCTTTCTCGCCAGCACACGCTGATTGACTTGTGGGAAAACCGTATCCATCGCAATTTGCTGGCAGAATTCCTGGAACTTGAAAAAGCCGGAAAGCTGAACTTGCTCACTTGCGTGGGCACGCACCCGTTCTTGCCGGCCTACCAGAGCGATCCTGCTTCTATCCGCATGCAGCTCGATGTAACGGTGCGGGCATTTGAACGTGCTTTCGGCCGTAAGCCCATGGGCGTGTGGCTCCCGGAATGTGGCTATTTCCCGGGGCTCGACAAGTACCTTGCCGAATTCGGCCTGCACTACTTTTTCTTGGAAACTCACGGCGTATTGCTTGCTTCGCCCACGCCCAAGTACGGCGTGTTCACGCCGCTGCGTACGACGCAGGGGCTTTACTGCATGGGCCGCGAACAGAAGAGTTCGATGGAAGTCTGGAGTCGCCGTACAGGTTATCCGGGCCACCCTGAGTACCGCGAATTCTTTACCGACATTTCTAAAAACCGCCCGCGCGATTACTTGGGCGAATACTTCTTTGCCGGCGATACTCCCATCGATTCGGGCTTCAAGTACAACCGCATTACCGGTGGCGAACATAAGGAAATTTACCGCCCGTGGAACGCGATGAAACTCGCCGAAGACCATGCGCGACTTTTCGTAGTGAACCGCGAAGCGACGATTTCAGAATTGCTGGTGAACATGGAAGGCCATAAGGCTGCCATGCTTTGCCCCTACGACGCGGAACTCTTTGGTCACTGGTGGTTCGAAGGCCCGATTTTCCTCGAAGAAATGCTGATGCGTGCGGCCTCCTCGTCGGTGATCGAATTTGCAGGTGCCGACCAGGTAATGACCAGTTCTGCAGACCCCGATGCGCATGAACCGGCGTTTTCAAGCTGGGGCGAAGGCGGCTTTGGCTCTGTTTGGATCAACGGGGAAACGGACAAGTATTATCCGCAATCTTACCGCATGCGCGCCATGATAGACCATTTGATGTCTATCCGCGAAAAAATGGGCGTGGGGTCTCCGCGTGGAAAACTCTTGACCCGCTACATTAAGCAGATGGAACGCGAACTCATGTTGTTCCAAGCATCGGATTGGGCGTTCATGATTCATAACCATTCGGCAGAAGGCTATGCCCGCCGTCGATTGGACGACCATTACAACAATGGGCATGAATTGTTTGCAGAGGCCTGCAAGGCGATTTTACGCAATACTGATAAGCCGGCAGCCAGTTCTATTTTGCCGAAGCTTGAAGAAACCAACAATATCTTCAGCTGGCTTTAATAAACAATTATAAAATCTTTCAGCTTTCCGCTGTTGCCGATTCTAAAGCGGTAAACGCCCGGCACAAGAAGCGATTTGACTTCGCGTTCGTCAATGCAATGGGTGCTGGTGCTGTACTTGATTCGTGTAATCAGGTTGCCGCGACGATTGCGGATTTCAATATAATCCTTGTTGTGCGGGAGCGGCGTAAAGCAAAGAGAGCCTTCTCGCCAGGGGGTGGGGTAGGCGCGCAAGGTGGAATCCTTGAATACGGTTGGAATCGGCTCGTCTTCGAAAAAGCGGCTGAATACCCAAAGGGTAGAATCAGGATTCCCCTTGCCGTAGAATTCTGTCTTAGCGGAATCAATGCTGTTGGTTGTCGGCAAGAAACGGATGGTGTAGGAGTCCGAATAGATGGCGACGGCAGAGGCTCTGCCCTTGAATTTGGACATGTCGGGAGAACCATTGGTTTTGTAATCGTAGGCGATGTAGCTCAGCGTGGGGGCTTCAAAAGATTTTGTTTGCGCTTCTGTTTTAAATTCTGGCCATCTTGACTGGTCGTCGGCTATCATGAACGAGCTGTCAACCAATTCGCTTCTCTTTCCAGTGAATACAAGTCTTGTGGCGAAATCGTGGAATAGGGAATCTGCTGAAAGGTTCTTTTTCTTGGCGACTTGCGTTAACTGGTATTGGAAATTCTTGTTGGGTTCTTTATTGAAGTTTTCCCAAATAAGTCTGTTTACGTCGTGGCCCACATGGTTATGCAGGTACAAGAACAAAATGCCTGCACCATATGGCTTGTCAAGAGTGGGGTACGGCTTTCCGACGTTTTCTGCCATAGACGAAAGGTGTTCAAAGTAATCGTCGACATCAGGGGCTGCAATTTCTTCGACACCGGAAGCGGATGCCTCGAACCAGAAATTCACGGAGGTGTTCAAATAGCGGAATTGAATGGCGTGATAGAGTTCGTGGATAGATGTCACGCGGAGAGCTGCCATGAAGTTCTTGGCATAGGTGTAGTTGTAAATGGGGTGCGTGAAATCTTCGTTAGCGCGGGAGTAAGGGCAGGTTTTATCGCCAAAGGTAACGGAATCGGTAATCGCACCGCCCTTTGGAACATGCTTGAAATCGTTTTCAATTAGCAGTTCGCTTTCATCTTCGTTCATTGGAATCGTGAGACCGAAGCAGTAATAGCAGGGTTCTCTAAAGAAGGTTCGGTAATTGCGCAATGTCGACATGTCGATGACTTCAACCGGATAAAGACCATCTTGGACAGGTTTTTCGTAGTGGTATGTCTCGTAATAGCCTTTAGGCGAGCGCATTCCCGATTTATTCACATGAAAGTCCCATGCATATTCAAGGGCTTTTTCCAGGGAGTCAATGTAGGCCTTGGTGGTTTTGTGAGGGCCTTCGAGCGTATAGAAAATCTCGAAGTGCTTGGTCGTGCGAGTGTAAACGCTGTCGTATAAGTCGCTGGCTGTACATGCCGTGCCTGTAGACAGCGCTGCGGTCTTGGGGACGTTCAGCGGCTTGATGGTCTTATTCTTGTTTTTAAGGTAATCCATCATCTGGGCGGTGCCGCAGACATGGCCTGAATAAGCAAGTGTCGCAAGACTCAAAAAAAGGACGGTTATCCAACCCAAACGTTTCATTTAGACCCCCAAAAAATTTTTTCTTCCTCCAAAACTTGGCGCGCACGCTCGCGGATTTTTTCGGGAACGGTAAGCGCTTTTTGATGATGAGGCTTAATGCGAGCATCTATAATCAGCGGCGATTTACATTCCCAATGTTTGTCGCAAAAGTGGGCGCGGTAACCGAAAACGTCTTTTGCCGGGTCCGAACGCGTAAAGGTCAGCCACAAGAAATCGCGAAGATTGCCGCAGTCCAAAGAAGAGTCTAACGCGGGTGCGGAATCGACAATCGAAATCCAGGGGTAATTTTCGCGGAATTTCCAATAGGCGAGAGCATCTACAATTTGTGCTCTGAAGTTTTCGCGGTCTGCGCTATCGTAGGCGGGACCTTGCAAAACAATCACGCCCGGCATCGGAATCTTGGCCGAGGTGATTCCCGGGATCTTGAGCATCTGCAAGTCTTCGGGATTATTGCGAAGTTCGCGCTTCTTGATGCCTGCGGCGGCAATTGTCAGCTTGGAACCATGATTCAGCTTGCTTCCGGTGTAGTCGAGCGTATCGATGCTCGAGCTTGTTTCAAAATGCAAGTCGCGGCTAAAGTCGATGCGTTCCAGCACATGTCCGAAGAATCCGGCAACATCGTTGACGTCGATTTTATGGCCGGCCTCTTCGTCTTCGGCGGCGGCTATCAAAAGGTACTTGGTCAGGCTCGCCTGATTGAATCCGAGAATGGCATTAGCCGTTTTCAAAAGTTCCAGCGGCTCGCGTTCTTCGGGCTTGGCGTAGGGCCTAAAGCGTTCGTGGGCAAGTGCCAGGCAAAGCGGGTGGACTCCGGCGTCATCGACGGCATGGAGCGCCACAAGTCCCGGAATCGATGCCGGAACCATGGGCTTTGTTATCTGGTGAATAAAGCTTCCGAATAAGGTGTCTTCTTGCGGCGGGCGCCCTACGACCGTAAAGGGGTAGATGGCGTTCTTCTTGCACAAGACTTTTTTGATTTTCAAGAACGGGAACGGATGCCTATCGGAATAGTAGCCGATGTGGTCGCCGAAGGGGCCTTCGGGCTTTAAATCCGGCTGGAGTTCGCCCAGAATGCAAAAGTCCGCGTCGCTCGAAACCAGGTAGCCGTCGTGAATAAAGTAACGGAACCGCCTGCCGCCGAGCATGCCAGCAAACAGAAGTTCGCTCAGGTTTTCGGGCATGGGCATGACGGCTGCAACCGTCTGCGCGGGCGTCCCTCCGATAAAGATGCTGACCTTGAGCGGTCTGCCTTCTTCAATGGCCTTCTGGTGGTGTCTAGCGATGTCGCGCTTGATTTGGTAATGCAGGCCGCATTCGTCGCTGGCGTAATCGTTTCCTGAAATCTGCACGCGGTACATGCCCACATTCGTCGTCATGACCGAGGCGTTCTCGGCGGGGCGAGTCGCCACCTGCGGAAGCGTGACGAAGGCGCCTCCGTCTTCAGGCCAGCAAACGAGCTGCGGCAAGTCTGAAAGCTTGCATTCCTTAAAATCCTTAAGTTTTCCGCTCTTTTTCGGGAGCGAATGCAGGCCTGTGCGGGCTGCCCTCAAAAGTTTGGCGGGCGAGGCGTGCTTAAAGAATTCAACCGGGTTCGACTTGAACAGGACCGCTGTCTGGGTCCCTTTCAGGGTGTCGCGGAACAGGTAATCGAGCCTCTCCTGAGAACCGAAAATATTGCAGACGGCTCTGAAGGGGCTCCCTTTTACATGCTCAAAAAGAATGGCCGGACCATTATTCTCAAAAACTTGGCGCGCGATTTCGGGCATTTCCAGGTACGGATCTACTTCACGCTGAATGCGTTTGAGCATGCCAGCTCGTTCAAGATCCAGCAGTGCCTGTTCCAAGTTTTTGTACATGGAATTCTCGCTGCTATCCGGCGGTAGCGGATTGGTCGATGGCGTTGAACCCTTGGGTCTGTTTCTTGCTTTCGATAGCGGCGAGGGCGTCGCGGGTGTCCTTGCGGCTAGCGATTGCGTAAACAATCGAAGCGCGGTCCATTACTTTGGCGAAGACTTCTTCCGGAAATTCATTGAACCCCTGGAACGAGAATTCGTCGTAGCAGGCGGTCAAATTGCCTTCGTCAGTGAACATGTGGCTCGCATTAAAACCGCGGAAAGGTCCCTTGTCCAAGCGGACCATGATTTTCCCGTTATTGATAGCACTGATGCGGCCTGTCCAGCTGATCTTGCGGAAACCGACCATTACCGTGTAACGGACTGTTTCACCAGCTTCGATAGCCTGGGGCAACGTGTAATGAATAACGGGTACTTTTCCGATAGTCACGTTCATGGGCGCATAGCGCATGGTCTCCAGCAAATTTGCCAGAGTATATTCCTGCCATGAAGTTTGACTGTATTGAACCATATCTAATAATTTAGCAAAAGAATTTTCAAATGGAGTGCAGTAAAAAAATAAATTACGCTTTTTATTGCACTTTGTTAAAATTCAAAATCGACTGCGCGACGTTCAGTCACGACCTTCTTGACGAAGGAAACGATTGCCAAATGTTCCGGATGGTTCTGGTAAATGTCGAGGGCTGCCTTGGTGTGGAATGTTGTATCAAGTGCGATATCGTATTCCACGTCTCCGTTACCTAGTTCGGCCTTGTTAAAGTTCAAACCCGATTCAATGCTCAAGAGTCCAGGAATCTTTCCAGCCAAGGCGTGGAAAGCGTCGACCATCTTCTGGCCGTTTTCTTTTGCGGTAGCACCTTCGGCTTCGCTCTTCAATTTCCAAAAAACAATGTGACGGATCATGCGTTCCTCTTTTGGTTATAAATTTGTTTGTACAGGTCCAATTGCCTCTTAAAGCAATCGTTCCAGCTGAATTTTTCGGCGTAGGTTCGGGCGTTAGCCTTCTTTTGGCTTAAATCCGAACGGTAAAGTTCTACAATGGCATCTGCCAGGGCTTCGGGCGTGCGCTTTCTTAAAATGACGCCTGCGCCGGAGTTCTGCACATGCTCGGCGGCTGCACCGGTACTTGCCCCAATCAGGGCGTTTCCGCAGGCCATGCTTTCGAGAATCGAAAGGCCGAAGGTTTCCCAGCCCGAAAGGGCGAGCCCAAGGTCTACGCTGGCGTAATGCCTTGCCATTTCATCGATAGACGAAATAAAACCGGCGTACTGAATGTGAGAATGCTGCTGGACGGCTTCTTCCACTTGCGGCAGGTACGGGCCTGTGCCTGCAAAAACGAGAGCCGGTTCACATCCAAGCTTTTCTGCAATCAGGGGGTAGGCGCCCAGCAAAAGTTCAATTCCTTTTTCTTCGCAAAAACGGTGCGGGAAGAATATGGTGAGGCGTTCCGGCCTTCCGGCTTTCAGTTGCAAAACAAGCTTTTCGTCTCGCTTTTCGGGCGAAAACATCTTGATGTCGCAACCCAGCGGAATCCAGTGGGATTTCGGCAAGTGATTCTTTTCGAGTCGCTTCAGGACTTCGTCGCAAGAAACCTGGATGCCGTCAAAATGCTTGAATTCCTGCTTGGCGTACCAGAAGGCGACCTTCTTGGCCAAAATGCCTAGCGTGCGGCCAAACTTATTCGCAACCGGGCGTTGCACGTAGGTAATAGGAAAGTCGGCGTGCCAGAAGCTCAAAAGAATCGCTTCGGGCACAACCTTCTTGGCCACGTGACGCACCACAGTCGGCAAAATATAGGGCGAACCGACTTCAATCACTTGAGGCTTGTATTTTTCAAGCACGGGCCTAATCTGCGAAGGCCTCCACATAAAGCGGTATTCCCACTTGCCCGGGAATCGGTACGCTTCCACGTGCTCAATAATGAGTCCTTTGCTCTTTTGCTCGGTGTAAGTCTTGGAATCCGGCATCACGAAAACGGACAGGACTTCTTCCTGACTTTCGTAAAAAGCCATTTTCTGCAAATGGTAGCGACGGACGCCGCCGCCAGAAGGACTCCAGAAGTTGTTGAAATCGACAATCGTGAACATTATTCGAGCTCGGCTTCTTCTTGCATGCGGTTCGAAGCCGGGTCAATCGAAAGCGTTCCCTGGTAAAGCTGGTTGTTACCGAGGCGTTTGGAATCGACTGTCAAGAACATGTTGCCACCCTTGGATTCGAGCCAGTAGATAGCGTCGGAATCGCGCAGGTAGGCGCGCGGGCCCACGAGTCCCTTTTCGGAATCGACGAGTTCGCCGCCCAAGAACATCGGAATGTCCAGAGCCTTGTACAGGTCGAGAATCGCCGAGGAACGTCTTTCGTGAATGTCCGAAAGGTCGGCGTGGTCAGCGACCTTCAAGTGGTCAATGCCGTCAATGATGACGACCAGGTTCCCGTGTTCCCTGATTTCTTCTTTCAGGTTCTGGAGAAGTACGATATTGTTAAAGTCGTTCTGGTCGTCCCAAATTTCAAGGCGGTTGTTGCGCACGAATGCCATCAAATCGCGTGTCGCTTCCAGAATCTTCTGGTTCACGGCTTCGTCTTCGCTCTGCTTGCGAACGGTCAACACCGATTCGCCAATGAGCATGGCCACGAGCCTGTCAAAGATCTGGCGGCGGGGCGTTTCAAGGGCGATGTAAATCAGCTTGAGGTTGGGATTGCTTTGGATCATGTCCAAGGCAAGGCTCGAAAGGAGCGTGGTCTTGAGACCGAACGGTTTCGAAGACACATAGAAACAGCCGGACTGGATACCGTCAATTTCCTGAGTCAGTTTCGGAAAGGTGTTGAGCGCATAGCCGACACTTACGTCGGGCGGACAACCCATGGCTGTATCGAAGTTTTCCTTGATGTCCTGCAACAGCATGGAACGACGGTGCGTGTGTACCGTGTCGGTTTCCGTTTTTTCGACGAGCGAAAGCAGCTGGTCTGCACCATTTTTGCGGACAACCAAGTCGACCGTTTCTTCTTTCGGAAGGACAATCGATTTGAATTTCAGATTGAGGCGCTCGGCCATCTTCAGGTATTTCTGAATGCGGTATTCCTGTTCGCGGCGATCATTCTCGCGACGGAGAATGACTGTCACCGATTCTGCACCGCAGGCCTTAAGCTTGTACAGGTGGCTCAGGGAGAGTTCCTGATACATGGTCGAAACCACGCCCGGAATGCCGGCGAGGTCTGCGGTCAAGGCGTCAAAGAATCCTTCCACGACAATCGGCTTTGTAACATCGGACTGGATGTTGAACGGAATGTCGCCCGGGCCCGAGGCGTAAGAAACATACGTGTGCTGTCCGTCGTTTTCGTTAATCAGGCGTCCGTAAACGGAATGAATCAGACCCTTGGAATTGCGGGCAGGGATTGTGATGCGGGGTTCGTGGTAGGCGTCCAGGTTGTCCAGATAGAAACTGATCTGGTGGCGTTCAATGCCCGACATCATGCAAAAACTCACGAACGGTTCCGGATCACCGCTATAATAGCCAATGCCGTAAAGCTGAGCTTGGCCGATGCTCCAACCGCGTGCAGCCAAAAATTCTGCAGAAGAGGGGCTCTTGCAAGCGGCCCAGTGGCAGTAGCGCACAAAGTTTTCAAGTACCTTGGACTTTTCGCCACCGATTTCCTTGATCCACGGGTGTTCTTCTTGCAGGTCGTGTTCCGGCTCGAGATTACCCAAAAAGTTAACAGCTTCTGCTCGGGCGGCAGGTTCGTCCATGCCGTTAAAGCGGCTGCGCATTACAAATTCAACGAGGTCGCCCTCGCTTCCGCACTGCAAGCAGCGGTAGCGCCAGTAACCCAGGGCATCATAAAAGAACAAAGACGTTTCTTCGGGAGAATGAAACGGGCAGCATGCAATCAGGTTTCGGCCCCAGCGACTTAAAGGAATTCCCAGCTGTCGCGGATGGGTCTTGGCTCGCATGACAATTCCTGCATGTTCTTGGTCAATAATCATAGGAGTCCTCTTTTATACACTAGAAATCTAGTTATTTCTATTGCGATAGGGTAGTAAATCTTTTTAATTTTTAGGGTATGATTGTCCTTGGAATAGATCCCGGCACGATTACGACCGGATATGCGTTTATTGAGTCTAGTGCGCAAAAAGTAAAGGTCCTGGAATATGGAACTTTGCATGCTCCGGCAAGCCATGCGCTCGAAGACCGCTTGTTGCATATCGTGTCTGGACTTGAAAAATTGCTGGACAAGTACAAGCCCGAATCTTTCGGGATGGAAGGAATCTTTTTTGCAAAGAATGCCAAGAGCGCGTTGGTGCTTGGACACATTCGTGGGGCTGTTCTTGTGGCATGCCGTAAGCGCGGAATGACTTATAGCGAATACAGCCCGCGTGCCGTCAAGCAAGCCGTTACAGGCGATGGCGGTGCATCCAAGGAACAGGTGGCCAACATGATTTTTGCCCGCCTCGGAATTCAGGGTGGCGATCTTCCGCTGGATGCTTCCGACGCGCTTGCGATTGCGTGGACTCATGCCAGCCCCTCGCCGCTGAACGATGCGGTTTCGAAGGTTCTTGGCAAAAAGAAGGTCGTGCGTAAAAAGAAGGCGACGACTAAGCAGTGGTTAGATTTGATTGAAAAAATGGGAGGGCATGTCTGATGGACTCCAAGATTTGTTACGGCCTTCGCCCGGTTGACTCTGCTGATTTTGTCGAGGTCGATGGCTATATCGTTGATAAACTGGTTCTCGACGATTACAACAAATTAAAAGAGACTTTTGCGAAGTCCGGTTTTGCTCTCCGCATAGAATCCGCCTACCGCCCGTTCGAACGTCAGCTTTCGATTTGGAACCGTAAGGCTAGCGGTGAACTCAAGCTTCTTTCCGCCGAAGGACTCCCCATGGAGCGCCCAAGCGACGAAGAAGAATTGATGTATGCGATTTTAACTTGGTCGGCGCTCCCTGGCGCAAGCCGTCACCATTTGGGGACTGATTTAGACGTGGTCGACGGCAATGCATGTCCCGCCGGCTACGAGGTGGAACTCACACCCGCCGAATGTGACGGTATGTTCCGCCCCTTCCACGAAAAGCTGACCGAACTTGTCGGGGCGGGCGAGTCCTTCGGCTTCGAGCGCGTCTTCGTGCCTGGTCGCGGTAAAATCCAGCCCGAAAAGTGGCATATCGCGCACTTGCCGACCTCGCGCAAGTACCTTGAAAATTTTTCGCTGAAAGAGCTTCGCGCCCTCTACGAAAAGACCGATATCGCTTGCAAATCGGCGCTGCTCGACAATCTCGAAAAGCTGGCTGAAAACTATATCTACCCTTACTTCGTGTAATCGTTCCCGGAGTAGACTATGAACTTCTCTCCTGAATCCCGCGGAATCTTGCGCATGCCTCTTGCCGAATATGGCCGCTCCGCCCTCGGTACGCCCTTGCGCTATATCCCATGCTCCGGCCCATGCCGCGTGCTTGTGGTCGCCGGAATTCATGGCGAAGAACCCGAAACCACGTTCTTGCTGAGCCGCGTGCTCCGGGCATTCGAAACTCCTTTTGAATCAGTCGCCTTCGTCCTTTGCGCCAATCCCGATGGCGTCACGCTTGGCACCCGCGGAAACTTCAACGGGGTAGACCTGAACCGCAATTTCCCGACCTCCAATTGGAGCAAGGAACCTGTAGGCTCCCGCTCTATTCTAGAGGCCCCGCGCGACACGCTTCTCTCGGCAGGGAATGCTCCCGGAAGCGAACTGGAAACGGCCGCACTTGTCGCTCTAATCCAAAAGCTTGCGCCTAAGGCGATCCTTTCGATGCATGCGCCTATGGCCTGTGTCGACGCTCCTGCGAACACGCCTATGGTCGAATCTCTATGCGAAGCGTTCGGCATCCCTTGGCATGCCGATATCGGGTATCCGACTCCCGGCAGCCTCGGCACTTGGTGCAAGGAACAAAAAAGTCCAGAGTGTATCACCCTGGAACTTCCGAGAATGTCTTTAGAGGCTTTGTTTGACCGCTACGCCCATTCGTTTGCCGAATGGCTTGAAAACGTCTAGCGGCGTTCCTCGATCTTGTTCTTTTCGGCGTTTTCGATGATTCGCTTACGCTGAACAAGGCCTACCGTAAATCCGATAATCAGGTAGCTGGAGCAGAGAACCAGCAAGTATTCCAGAATGAACGGAACCTTTTCCGAAATGAACAGGAATCCGCAGATATAGGTAATCACGATCAGGATTGCTTGGCCGATGTTGAACAGCTGGTTCTTGCGCGGCTGGAGCTTGGGCAAGAAGAGCGGGCTCACCATCAAAAGTCCAGTAACGAGCATCACCAGAACGGGGATGAACATCATGGGGCTTTCGGGATTTTCGAACAGACCGTTGGACTTCAGGTATACCACCAGGATTGCGTTGATTGCACCTGCAAAGGTGGACGGAAGGCCTGAGAAGTGGTGGTGGTAGGTGTCGCTGTCGCAGGCGTTGTACTTGGCGAGGCGCATGGCGGCGCAAAGTACGTAAATCGAGAAGGTGACAATCAGGAGCGCACCGTTGGCCTGGAACCATTCCGGAGACAGGGTCTTATAGGCGAAGAAAATCGTAAAGGCCGGAGCAAGGCCAAAGGCAATCAGGTCGGCAAGGCTGTCGAACTGGGCGCCGAACTCGGAACTTGCATTCACGAGACGGGCGGCAAAGCCATCCAGCTTGTCCAGGAGAACGCTCAAGATAATGAAATAGGCACCGGTGCGAATAGGATCAGATGTTGTAAAGGAACTGAATGCGCCGGTCACCCAACAGATGGCAAAAACGCCCAGAAGAAAATTCATGCTGGTAAACGCATTCGGCAAAATAAAACGAGATTTACCCATAGGGGCCTCCATTAAGAAGTATCAAGCTAAAAATAGTTTTTTTGCTGGCTGAAAACAGAAAACGCCCTGTAAACGGGCGTTTTCAAAAGCTGTAATTCCGTTTTTTTTTTACTTCGCGTTTGGCTGCGGCGCAATTTTCCAAAGACCCTTCACGCCGGCGGCAACCACAAGGCTCTGCGGCGGTGCATACGGGTTTTCTTCGGTCGGGAAATTCGTCCAGTGCTTGGTAGAGAACTGGTAGAACTGCGTGGGGCGGTACATAATCGGAAGTACCGGAATCGTTTCCATGAAAATCCTGTTCAGAGCGAAATAGGCTTCGGTGAGTTCCTTTTCGTCGGTGAGAGCAGGAATCTTTTCAAGCAGCTTGTCTGCATCTTCGTTCTTGTAACGACCTTGGTTGGCAAAGGCTTCTTCGCCAATGGGTCTGTAAGAAACGGAGCCCATCACCTGGTCAAAGCGGTTCCACGGAGATGCTGCCGAAAGTTCAGCCGTTTGAGTCTTCATAGCTAGGTCAAATGTACCGAGGCGCAGGTTCCTGTCCCACACGCTGTAGTCCACGAACTTTTCTTCGGCGGCAAGACCGATTTCATTGAAGGATTCAACGATGACCTTGATGGCATCTTCCCAGTCGGTCCAGCCTTGCGGGCATTCAATGGTGAAGCTACGGACGGGCTGGCCATTCTTGTCCAACAGCCTTCCGCTTTCATCCCAGCTATAGCCGGCCTTCGTAAGGATTTCCTTGGCCTTTTCAACATCGTAGGAGTATCCGTACTTTTCGGCGTCTTCCTTGTTGAAATACTTGGATTCGGTGCCGAAGGGCAAGATGAACCCGGGCTGAATCACCGGCGTGTAGTTCGAAATGGCGCGAGCCTTGATCTTTTCGAAGTTGATGGCGTGCATCATGGCACGACGGAGCTGCACGTCATCGAACGGAGTGCGGGTGTGCGCAATGAAAAGTGTCGTGATGGAACCGGGCAGGTGGTACGGCTCGTTGCGGCGTTGTTGCTGTTGTACAGGGAATGGATGATATACTTGGGAGAGGGCTTCTTTCCGCTGAACTTATAGTTGCCCCAGTACTTGTCGTTACGTTCCAGGACAATCTGGTCGGGGGAATAAGTCTTGAGGTTGTATGGTCCCGAAACCACCGGCATAGAATCGTTCTTGAATTCGGCAATACGGTTCATGTCGTAGGTCTTGCCGGACTTCGCCCCCTGGATGAGCGGCTCGAATACGGCCTTCGGGAGAATCGAGGTTTCGGCAATGGCGTTCAAGATAATCAAGGGGTTCTTGTTCTTGCTGAAATGGAACGAAATGTTGTTGCCACCATCGTTGGTGATTTCGCTCAGGAATTGCCAGTTGCCGTGACGCGGCGTGGGCAGCAAGGAGTCAATCTTGAAAGTGTAAAGAACGTCGTCGACGGTAACGGGGGAGCCGTTACTCCATCTTGCCTTGGTATCCAGGTGCACCGTGATCTTGTCTTCGTCACTGGTGTAGCTGTTGGCAAGCATGGGCTCGAGTTCGCCGGTCAGCTGGTTGTAGGTCAGCAGCGACTCGTAGGTAATGCGGCTGTTGCCGTCGATAGGGAAGTTGGGATTGTAATCCAACGGGTTGAAAGAAGAAGGTGGCGTCCAGTCGAAACCACCGATATACAGCGTTTCGCTGCGTTCGTATTCCGACTGAAGCTTATCCTGAGCAGGCTTGGTTTCTTCGTTACAACCGATAGCGAAGAATGCCCCAAGTGTAGAAGCCAGAGTGAAAAAATATCGAGCACGATGTTTAACCGTGCATCCCAAAGAATTCTTTATATTCCCATAATCCATATCTTAAATTTAGTGTGTTTTTAACAAAAAAACCACCAAAATTTGTTTACAAGATAAAAAAAATGCCCTTTTTTAGGGCATTTTTGGCGCTATAGCGTGAATCCGTACAACAGGCGTTTCGGAGAGGCGCTGAACAAAGTATGATTCAGTATAAACGGCGTGCCAGCGCCGCCTGGAGTGCTGTATTTCCTCTCTTTTTTACCCGACTTCAAAGAGATGCCTATGACTTCGTTTCCTTGGTCAATCCAGGCAAAACCGTCTTTGACAAAGGGCTTCGGGAACACGGCGTTCTTGCCGTTGAATTTCCACAGCGGGGCGCCCGCTTCAGAGTAAAGCAAAATGGATTGGTCCGAAAGACCGACAAGGAATTTCCTTTCGCCGTGATCCGTAATCACCTGCAAAGAAGACACTGCATTTTCCATTAGAATCTGGAGCGGGGTGGCGTCTTTCTTCTTGAAGTTGAATAGATAAAGCTTGTTGCCGCTTGCGACTGCGGTAATGGAGTCTGCGCTGAGCAAATGTGAAATCTGTCCAGGAATCTTGCGGGCGGAATTTTCTTCGGTCTGTCCGGCATCGTCATCAAGTGCGACAAGTTCTCCTTCCAGGTTGCAGGCATAAATCGTCTTGTCCGATTTGGAATGCAAGAAGGGTACGGAGAAAATCTTTCTCGACCAGGCCAGTTTATTGTCGGGCTTCAAAATCTTGAGCAAGAATCCGTTCCATGTCGAAACGTAGATGGCGTTTTCGGTCACGTTCATCTTGAATGCTTTTCCCGGAAGCTGTAAGCTGGCTGGGGAAACATCCTTGTTCAAATCGTAAATCGAAATGTTGTAGCCCGAAGCGATAACCAGAGTGTTTTCGTCGTTGTCGATAACGGGGCTGTTGTCGAGGGCTCCAATGTATTTTGCAGAACGAAGTTCGCCATTTTCGGCGTTAATGCTGAAGAGTCTGTCGGCGGCGGGGTCAATCGTGTACAGGTTTCGCTTGCCGCTAAAGAATTGCGGGTAGCGGGTCTTGGGCGAAATCGGAAGCAACGTCACGAACTTTGCGCCAATGGCTTTGCTGTAGCGGTTTAAAATCAGCTGGGTCGTTTGCGGATTGCCGCTCGAAAGTCTAACGGCTTCTGACCATGCTTTCTGCTTTTCGCGTTCATTGTTGCTGTTCTGTTCTAGGTACAATGCTTTAAAGAACCAGCCTTCAGCATTGCCGGGTTCCAGCTTGAACAGGGAATCCAGTACGCCAGGCAAGTCGTCCCATTCTTCATGTTCGGCGAGGTATGCCGCTTGCTGGGCTAGGATTTCAGAAAGCATCACCTTCTTGCCGTAGTAATGCGGCGAAAGCGAAACCAGCTTGCGGTCGCCAAAGTACAAATAGAGATTCCCGTTCGTGAAAATGGGCGCTTGCTCAATTGGCTTTGTGAAGTTAAAATGCCACAGCGGATTCAGAATGGTATCGACAGCGGTAATGGCGCCTTCGCCAGAGAATAAACCAAGTGTTCCCTTGGCAAGCGGGTGAATCGAGGAGGCGTCGCTTCGAATGGTTTTTCGAATCATGCCGGTTCTTCTGTCAATCAAGGAAATTCTTCCCGAGGCTTCGAGCAGAACAATTTCTCGTTCGAACGGGAACATGCTTTCGATGTTGCTGACTGAAATCTTCCAGAGCGGGGACGTTCTTGCTTTAGGAATATAGCCGTAAAGGTAATTGCCCGAAACCAAGAAGAGCATGTTCTTGTCGATCAAGACGTTTCGAATCACATCAAACTGGGCGATAGATTTCTTGGTAGAACCATCTTCCGACGAAATAAAGTGGAGCGCGTTGTCGGTGCAATTCAAGACGAATTCATTGGTGGGGGCAAAGAATCCTTCGGGCACGCAGCCGTTGTACTTGTCGGCCACTTGCGTTACAATTCGCTTGTTGTTCAGGATAGAAAGCTGCTTTTCGCCTTGAACAATCACCCTGTTTCCATCAACCACCAGATGTGTAATGTCTGTAATCGGAAAACTCTTGTTCGGGCTGCTGGCATAGAAAGCCTTGAATACAAGACTATCTTGGTCTATGGGCTGGTACCAGATTCCCTGACGGTCGATATTGAAAATTTGCTTGTTTGCGGGAACCGTCGCGATTTTTTCGAGGCGGTCGTCCTTGATTTTGCAAATGGAACCGTCATTCAAAAGCAAGAAAGTCGGATCTTTGCCGAAGGTTTTCTGAATCGGGCTCTTTAACTGAATCGGAGCTTTCAACAAAGCTTCGGGCTTGCTACTGGTAGCGCTTTCTCGTTCTGAAAGCCAGTAAGCCTTAGGAACTTCGCTCGTTCTTGCCAAGCTCTGCTCGTAGTAGAAATTGGCCGAAGTCTTGTTGCCTGCAAGTTCCTGGATTTTGCCGAGGTAAAAATAAGCCTTTTCCTTGTCGTCTTCGTCGCCTTGCATGGCGGCTTTTTCGAGCATCTTGATAGCGTCTGCGGTTTCGCCTTTCAGCTCGAACAGATAAAGCGCTTCTTGAATGGCCGCTTCCATCTTTTCGGCAGAGGCAAAAGATACAAGCCCGCATAACCACACGAGCGTCAATGCCGTGCGAATCGCAGCGAAGGGACTTATGTTTAACCGTTTATCAGCCATCTTTTTTATGCGTCAAATTTATAGCCGGCGCCTCTCACCGAGATAATAAACTTCGGGTTGTCCAAATCGTCTTCGATTTTACGGCGAAGGTTTGCAATGTGGTTGTCGACGGTACGGGTCGAGGGCATGTTCTCGTCGGTGTAGCCCCAAATTTCTTTAAGCAAGGTTTCGCGCAAAATCACTTCGCCGCGGTGAGCCCAGAAATATTTCATAATCAAGTATTCGCGGGTGGTCAAGTCCAGAGGCACGCCGCCCTTGGTCGCTTCGAATTTCTTGACATTGATTTTGATGTTTGCAAATTCAAGAACTTCGGGAACTTGAACCGAGGTGCTACCGCTTTGTGGTTCAATGCGGCGACGGAATGCCTTGACGCGGGCGAGAAGCTCCAAAATCGAGAACGGTTTTGTCACATAGTCATCGGCTCCCATTTCAAGCCCAGCGACTTTGCTCGTTTCTTCAGTCTTGGCGGTGAGCATAATGATATAGGTATCCGGGTGCTTGTTGCGAATGTAACGGCAAACTTCAAAGCCGCTCTTTTTCGGAATCATCAGGTCTAACAGCACCAAATGGGGCTGGTAGGAATCCGCCTTGGCAATCGCTTCTTCACCATCGCAGGCCGTTTCAACGGTGTAACCTTCCATTTCAAAGTTGTCCTGGAGGCCAAAGCGGATGATTTCTTCGTCTTCTACGATGAGTATTTTGAAGTTCATGGTTATTCTGCCTTTTTAAACTTGACGGTGAACGTGGATCCCTTTCCGGGTTTGCTGACCAACGAAATGGTTGCCTTGTGAGTTTCGGCAACGCGCTTGACGGTTGCAAGGCCGAGCCCGGAGCCCTTGGTGCTTCGAGTCATTTCGTCACCCACTCTATAAAAATCATTAAATATATTTTTTTGTTCAGAAGCGGCAATGCCGATACCGGTGTCCGCAACCGAGAATATGACCCATTCGCTGTCGCTCTTGACATCGACCTTGATATCTCCGGGGGCTTCGGTATACTTGATGGCATTGTCAATCAAGTTCTGAACCAAGCTGTATAGCGCCGTATAGTCGCCCATCACAAACACGTTGGGCTCAAAGTGCGTGTAGAAAGTAAGCCCTTTTTCGACACCGATGTCTTCGACGGCGTCAAAAACTTTCTTTGCGCAAATAGAAAAGTCTAAACGTTCCCACTTGAAGGCGCCTGTGCCGTGTTCCATTCGGGTGTAATTCAAAATAGCGCCAATCAAGTTTTCAAGTCTCGAGGCTTCTTTGCCAATGAGCGTGGAATATTCTTGCACCTTTTCGGCGCGCTGCAAGCGCCCACGCGCCATCATTTCGGCAAACATCTTAATCGAGGTCAGGGGAGTCTTCAATTCGTGCGAAACGCTGGACAAGAAATTCGCCTTCATGGCCAAAAGTTTGCGTTCCTGCGTAATGAATCGGAACATGAAGAACGAACCGAAAATAACCGTGATGAGGGCGAAAAGCATAAGCCCGTACATCAAGAACATGCGGTGTCTCGTTTCTTTATGAATGTCCTGCATGTCTTTTTCGTACAAGGTGAATTCCCATTCGAAAGCGTCGGAAATGTAATGCTGCGCGATAATGGGGGCTCCTTCCGGGATTTCTCCCATAATCAGTTTGTCGCTGTTTTCGGTAATCGAGAAGGGGATGTTCTTGTAGCTCTGTACGACTGCCTTGAGCTTGCTCTGAAGACGTGCCTTGTAAGCGTCCTTGTTGATGACGGCAATGACTACCTGGTCTCCCGAAAGATACGGGTACGACATTTTGAACAAGGTAATCTCTTCGGTGTTCTTGTAAAGAATACCTTCCTTTGATGAAACGTCGTCGTTCAGGATTTCATGGAACAAGTCCCTGTTGTAATACAGGATGTCCATGTACCCCAGCTGGCGGTTGAAGTTTTCTCGCAGGTTCCAGAAGGCTTCGCGTTTTTCTTGCGACAGGTTTTCAAATGAAAGAATCTGCGTAAAGGCCGATTCAAAGAAATACCTAGATGACGAAATGTCGTCGATGTTTTGCTTGTCCAGGAATTGTGCCAATACCGAAAGACAGTAGTCTTGTGCTTCTTGGTGCTTTCTCTGGAATACCAAAATTTCAAAATGCAGCAGGTAGACGGCGTAAGTCAAGTCGGCGTGCAAGTACCCCTGTTGGTGCGGGTTGCTTTCAAGAATTTCAAGCAGGTGCAGTGCTTCGTCGTATTTCTTGTTCTTGTAGTAGAAACGAATCAGTCCAAGAATGTTTTGGACTTGTTCTTCCTTGGATTCAAAGAAAAAACTGGTGGGTCTAAGACTCCGGGACCGCTGTTCCAGGTAAATCCTTTGCGCGATGCTGTCTTTTAAACCGCTTGTTTCAACTTGATAGAGTTTCTTGTCTAGGGTAGAGGGGACGCTGTTCGAAAAGTTGGACGACTTGAAGAACTTCTTGGACGTCATGTCGGGGTAGATCAAGTTCCCGTTGTTGAACAAGAAGATTGCGTCTAGTCCTTCTACCGACTTGAATTCGGCGGCGTGTCCAAAGTCCAGGAGCCCCTGCGGCTGTTCGTAAAGGAATAGCGATGCCGCCTTGGTTTCTTGGTAAATCTTGGACTGTTCTTTTTCTATCGCTTCTTCGACTTCGTTTTGGAATGCGTTTAGGTTTTCGTCGAAATTCTTTTGCGACAGGTATATTTCATTCTGGATGTTTCTAAAACTCAGAAACGAAAGAATAGCCGTCGGGAGGACGATTCCTCCCGCAAACAATAGGACGAACAGCAGATTATTACGTGAAACCTGCATTGCCAGTCCTTATAGAACTTGTAGGCTTAGTGCGATTCTCTTACTTGACGATCTGCGCACGGTGGGTCACCGATACCCTGTGTCCAACTTCAATTCGTCTGCTGTTGGAATAGAGTTCGCGAATGAGAATGCTCGATTCGTTGTCTGCGGCCCTGGCAATAATGCCGCGGCCAATCAGGCGGGGCGGGAGCGATTCGTCTGTCTTGTCTTCTTCCCAAATAGCGACGGCATCACCAGTGTTGTAACCTTCGTTAATGCCTTTATCGACAAGCACATACGAGAATGCGCCGATAATCAGCATCGGGTCCATGGAGTAGCGAATCATGGCCAGGTCGTTCAGTTTGGCTTCCTTGACCTTGCTATAGCCAGACACGTTGATGGTCTTGAGCGGCTGCTTGAGTCTTGCCTTGGCCTGGTGGATCTTGATTTCGCGGAAGCTCGTCACGATCTTGGCGCGAGAAAGCGTATCGCCAATAGCGGTGATTTTTGCAATGCCAGCAAGGCGGAGCAGCGCATACTTTTCGAAGGTGCTGCCCTTAGCTGCAGGAACGTTAATTGCTTTAGCATCAATGATTTCGACGAGGTCGCCACGCTTCAGGTCGGCGTTCGTCTTTTTGCCGACTCCCACGACCACTTCCGTTTCAGGCATGTGAATCAGGGGTTCCTTCTTTTCGCCTGACTTGATCGAAATGAAACGCTTGTCTTTTTTCAGGGAATCAAGCGTGTAGATTTCGGGGGCGTGCATCTGGTAGTAGCCATTGAAAATCTTGGGGGCCGGACGCTGCTTGTAGTAGTATTCGTCATTGGCCTTGGGTTTCTTGATGCCCTTCTTGTCTTTATCGCGCAGATTGCCGAGCATGCCTTCGAAATCGCTATTGCGTTCGTCGCCATCATCGCAACCGGCGTTTGCGACTGTCAGACCCTTGCCCTTGGGGAGGGCGGAATCCGAAATGGTTGCATTACAGGGGTACTTGCTTTTCTTTTCGACCTGCAGCACATTGCCTTCGCGAATGGAATCGCCAAGGTAAATGGAGTCGCCCGGATAAATCCAGTGCGGGTCTTCGATGTGGCGGTTGTTTTCCCATAGGTCTGGCCAGGCAAAGGGGTCCTTGAGGAATTCGTCACTCAAGTCCCAAAGGGTATCGCCTTCCTTGACAATGTAGGCAGACGCCAACAAAGCAGAAAGACCCAGACAGATGGATGCACATTTCAAAAGTCGCATAATAATCCCTTAAAGACTGTTATATCAATAATTTAACCTTTTCTTTGCTTAAAAGTAGGGGCTTTTTGACTAAAATGCGGAATTTCTTGCGTTTTTCGGCCAGAAACGCGTTCTTGCGGGCGCTGAATGGTCCTAGAACGCTGTTTTTGAACCGGATTCTGCCCCAGGACTCCCACGCGGTCAGGTACGAACAGGAATAGAATTTCAAACTTTCCGGAGCCCGGTTCCAGGTAAAGCGGGATATTCTTGCGGAGCATGTAGCCCTCATTTCGGAACTGCTTGATTGAGCGTGCGGCTACTTCGAGGTTCGAGGTCTGTAAAAGAATTCGTTCCGGTCTTGAAAGGGCGGCAGCTTGTGCAACACCTTGTGCCAGCGGCTCGTCGCCGGGCAGGTTGAAGTAGAAAGTCCAGCGACCTTCGTTTTCGGGCTTGCTGAAGAACTTGCCAAAGAAATCCTGTTCCACGTGACTGCGGATGAATTTCATATTGTCATCTATGGTGTTGCGGGCGTTCAAGCGCGACGACATCATGGCGTATTCGCGGCAGTCCATCGAAACGACTCTTTTGAATCGGCTCGCAAGTGTTGAACTCACAAAGGAACTTCCGGAATAGAATTCAAAGAAGCAGTCTTCGGCATTCGGGTGGATTGCATCTTCAATGCGCTTGGGGAGTCCCATCCAGGCGTCATGAATTCGGGGCGTCCAGTCCAGCACGTGCATACTGATCCCGGTCTCGCCAATCGGCATAAAGTCGCTACCGAAAGCGCTCTTGGCTTCCACCTTCATCGGAATCGTTCCGGCCGGATCAAAAGGCTGGTCGGGTAAGCACTGAATGTGGTGGCAACTGATGACTTCCGGACAGTTTCTTTGTATAAAATCAACGAAAGTCTTGTAACCGTGAGCAGAGAATCGGCCTTTCAGGTTAACTTGAACGAGCATCGCATAGCGTCCGTCACCGACGGCGCGGAACCAAATTTGGCGGAGAGCCTTCTTGAAAATATGCAGGTGTTCTTTCTTGACTTGTTCAAGAACTTTGGTAACAAGTTCGGGAGTGTCCATTCCGCGGGCGGGAGCGTCAATGGAAAGGGATTCCTGCTGTCCGCGGTAAGTCTTGATAATGCGCCAGTCGGAATGTTCCGGATTTGCATCTGCTGTAAACCAAGCCTGGAACTTTCCTGGAATGTGTTCGTTTTCGGCCCATGCGGCAAGCTGCTGCTTGATGTCTTCAAAAGTCAGCGCTGCTTTACGTACAGGCTTTTCTGCCTTCGGGGCTTCCGTCTGTTCTTTGCCGCGACGCACATTGTTTGTGCGAGGACTGTTACTTCTTTTTCTAAAATCGTTTCTCATTTTATTTTCTTAAACAAGGAATCTCGGGTAAATCCAGGAACATTCGCGGGCGAGCATCTTCGGGAATTCGCGGAAGGTTCCGTTAATCTGGTAAAGGTTCAGGCTGCCTTCCACCGGCGAAAGCTTAATGAGCGAGTCCGCGCGGGCTTCGAGGTAGGGGTATTCGTCCAAGTTGCAAGACGATACGACTGCACAGCCCGTGAGGGCGATAATGGTATCGACCATCTGCATCAGAATCTGGTGCGGTGCGCCATTCAAGCGTGTTGACTTCGGATTATGCAACACGGCTGAAATCGGGTCGATCACCACCACGCGGTAGTCGTGGTTTTCAAGTCGCTTGGCACCTTGAATACGCTTGGCGATAAGCTGTGCTGTTTCGATAGGCGAAAGGGCCGTACCACGCAGGTTCAAGAAACCGAACTTCGGGGTGCTGGCGTTCAAGTTGCGCTTGCCGCCCAGCAAGTAAAGGCGGTTCAGGAACACGGACTTGGTAAGTTCAAAGTTGATGAACAGCACGTCGCTCGAAGACGTTGAGTTGCCGAACCAGTCTTCGCCATAGCAAATCGAAAGGCCTAAGTCCATAAGGGCGAGAGACTTGCCGCTCTTCGGGGGTGCCGTGAACAAGAAGAATTCGCCGGCACGGAGCATGTTTTCGACAATCGTCTGGTCTTTCTTGGGGGCTTCTTCGGTGTCGCTTGCAAGTTCAATGAGCGGTTTTCCGTCAAGGGAGTATTCCACCCATTCTTGCCATTCCTTAAAGTTCTTGGCGCCCTGTTCAAGACCAATCAAGTACTGCTGTTTACCGCCGCGGAGCACGCCCGGCATACGCACCATCATGTGCGGGTTGCTGTTGCTCGGGTCAACCTTGAATCCCTGGGAATCAAGTGTCTTGAAAAGGAAGTCGACGCGTTCGTTATATTCTTCTTCGTCGTTGGCAAAAATCTTGACCCATGCCTGCACAGAATTTGCACCTGTGTTTACAAGAGCGGTACAGGGGAGGTTCAGTGCCTTGTAGTAGGCGAGCTGCTTGGCCAAGGACATCTTGGGGTTGTCGACCACCACATAGCGGTAGCGGAAAGATTCGTCCGTGACGTCGTCGCCACCCTTTACGGCGTTAATGCACAGGAGGGCGCCTTCGGGGCTGTCGAGGCTCTTCATGATTTTCTTGATAGAGTCATCTTGCCCGATAATATTCGATACGAGTTCTTCGGTGGTTTCGGGGGTGTTTGAAACCTTGAACGAAATGGTTTCGTCGGGGTCGAAAGCAGCTTCCAGAAGCTTGGCCAAGTCTTTTCGCCAGTCTGCGGCGGGCCAGGGAATGGAAAGTGCTTCCGGATCAATCTTGAAGTTCTGCAATAGTTCCAGGGACTGTGTATCAAGACCCATGGCCAGCATTTGTTCCATGGAAATCATGTTTGCCGACAGCGGCGTGATGATTGGCATGGCCATCGTCTGCGGGGCGGCCGCAGCTTGTGCCTGGGGAACTCCTTCCGCAGCCGGGGTGGAGTTCTGCGCCGGCGCCGGTTGTTCCTGGGGACGTTCTGCAGAGCGCTTTTCGGCGGAGAACGCCCGGCGAAGAGTCTGTTCGACCTCTTCTCCGTCCATGCCATCGTCGCGGGCCTTTCCGCCCAGCTGGAAACTAGCGTCCATGAATGTCCAGCCTTCTTCCATGGCGGCAACACCCGCCTTGTACAGTTCGGCCTTGAGTTCGTTTACGCTGTTATACTTGTTCTTAAGGAACAGGTTAATGGTCTTTTTTGCGTTTTCCATAAGCGCCTCAGATGCTTTATCATACTGAATGTAGCTTTTTTATTTACAAAAGGGTACTTAAAAGTGCAAAATGCACGAAAAAACGCCCCGCAAATCTGCTGAACCCCAGTGATTTAATTTGTTTGTAACAATCCGTGGTGGAATTAATCAAATAATGAATCGTAATTCGCCTAGAAACGAGCAAGACGAGGTCCTTACCTATGTTTTGTTCCAAAAATAAATTTCTGACAAAACATGGTGACGACATCCTTTGGCGAACGATTGGCGAAGCCAATCTCCTGCACTAAAGTGCAGAGCCAAAGTAAAATGCGAGCCAAAGCTGTATTGAATCATACAGCGAGAGCTCGCATGACGTGGTATTGCGATGTTTTTCGGTGAATTACTTGGACGGGTTGAAGGAATCCTTCAGGCCAACCGTGCGGTTAAACACCAAGTGGCCCGGCTTGGAATCTTCGCTATCCAAGCAGAAGTAACCCTGGCGCATGAACTGGAAGCGGTCTTCGAGCTTTGCGTCGGCGAGGCTCGGTTCCACCTTGGCCTGCTTAATCACCATGGATTCCGGGTTCAGGTAGTCGTGCCAGTCTTCGCCTTCCGGGACCTGAGACGGGTCTTCGAGGGTGAAGAGGTTGTCAATCAGGCGCACTTCGGCGTCCACGGCGTGAGCAGCGGAAACCCAGTGGATGGTGCCCTTGACCTTGCGGCCATCGGGAGTTTCGCCACCCTTGCTCAGCGGGTCGTAGACGCAGTGAATCACCTTCACCTTGCCGTCGGCGTCCTTTTCGACGCTCTTGCAAGTCACGAAGTAAGCACCCTTCAAGCGGACTTCGCCTTCCGGCTTCAAGCGGAAGTACTTCTTCGGCGGTTCTTCCATAAAGTCGTCGGCTTCGATGTAGAGTTCTCCGCTGAACGGAACTTGGCGCGTACCGGCGTTCGGATCGTTCGGGTTGTTCTCGACTTCGATCATTTCGACCTTGCCGGCTTCCCAGTTGTCAATCACGAGCTTGACCGGATCGATTACGGCCATCACGCGGTTGGCGGTCTGGTTTAATTCTTCGCGGATGCAGAAGTAGAGCAAGTTCACGTCGACCATGGAGTCGGCCTTGGAAACGCCGATACGGTCGCAGAATTCGCGGATGGAACTCGGGGTAAAGCCACGGCGGCGGTAACCGCAGACCGTCGGCATACGCGGGTCGTTCCAGCCCATCACGGCCTTCGTCTGCACCAGTTCCAACAGCTTGCGCTTACTCATCATGGTGTAGGTCAGGTTCAAACGGGCAAATTCAATCTGCTGCGGGCGGTTGTCGAGGCCAAGCTCAATCAGGAACCAGTCGTACAGCGGGCGGTGCGCTTCAAATTCAAGCGTACAGATAGAGTGCGTAATGCCTTCGATCCAGTCGCTGAGCGGGTGCGCGAAGTCGTACATCGGGTAGATGCACCACTTGTCACCGGTGCGGTGGTGGGTGCAGTGCTTGATACGGTAGATGACCGGGTCGCGCATGTTCATGTTCGGGCTAGAAAGGTCCACCTTGGCACGGAGGCACTTTTCACCATCGGCATACTTGCCGTCGCGCATTTCGCGGAAGAGCTTCATGTTCTCTTCGACGCTGCGGTCGCGGTAGGGGCTCGGACGGCTCGGCTTACCGGCGTCATTGCCGCGGTATTCCTGCATTTCGTCGCGGGTCAGGTCTTCTACGTAAGCCTTGCCCATTTCAATCAGCTTTTCGGCAAAGGCGTAAATCTGGTCGTAGTAGTCGCTGGCGAAGTATTCGCCGCCCTTCCATTCAAAGCCGAGCCACTTCACGTCTTCGCGGATGGAGTCCACGTATTCCACGTCTTCTTTGGTGGGGTTCGTGTCGTCAAAGCGCAGGTTCGTGACGCCGCCGAAATCCTTGTACTTGTTTGCAGTACCGAAATTCAGGCAGATCGATTTGGCGTGTCCGATGTGGATGTAGCCGTTCGGTTCAGGAGGGAAACGGGTGTGCACATTCTTGCGCTTGCCCGTAGCGAGGTCGTTAACGATGATGTCCTGTACAAAATTCGAAGATTCAGGGATTTCCATGGTTAATCCTTTAGTTTTTAACGCTGGAAAATATAGTAAAATGGTTATTCGTCTCCGAAGAACCAGTCGCGGTCATGGCAGACAATGGTGGTGTGCGTTGTTCTGTTAGCGATGACTGCGATTTTGTCTATATCGGTGCAAGCGGGCCCATTTTCAAGTTTTGAAAAAAGTTCTCGGTCTTCATAGTCGACCCATGATTCATTTTTACAGATGTAGCCGGCTTTTTCTTTATTTAAGTATACAATGACGCCCTCTAAGGCCGCCTTACAGGAGTATTGCGAAGTCTTGTGGATGTCTTTGGAATCTTGGATGGAATCGGACGAGGCGTCGGTAGAGCCTTTTCCGCCGCAGGCGGCAAGTAAAAAGGCTGCCGAAAGAATGCTGAATAAAGATTTCATGAATGTTCTTGCATCATGACGATGCGTTTTACTTTCTCATACTTTTGCCAAAACCGCGGCTATTGCTATTACGGTTGCTGTTCCCGCTGTTGCGGTTGTTATGGCTGCTGCGGGAATCGTCGTAGTTTTTCTGGCTGCTACGGGTAGTCTTGATGTTGCCAAAACCTTGATTGTTGTTTTGGTTGTTGTCATCTTGCCAGTAATTGTCCTTGGTGGTCTTGACCGTTGCAACCGTGTTCGGGTGGGCGGCTGCATTATGAATTTCGGCTTTGCTCCTCGGTGCCGTGCTGTGGTTCATGGGGACCTTCACGGGCCTGCTCGGAGGAGGCGTATAGGTGTCGTGCCTTGCCGGTGCCACATAGTGGTTGTTCCTGGGCTGCGGAGGCGGATTGTGATGGCGCGGTGGGCGCGGCGGCAGAGGCCTGTTGTGGTACCAGCGGTAGTCGTGCACGTAAATCAAGTGCGTATCCCATTCAAAGCGGCTTGTGCCCCAACCCCAAGAATCGTAGTAAGTACCGACCCAAACGCCGCTGCGGTAACGGAGTCCAGGGTAGCCGTTCGAATAAACGTAGTATACCACGTGCGGGTTGTAAACGGGAACGTAAACGTATTCCTTTTGTACAGGTTCGATGATGATCGTCTTTTCCTTGATGACCTTGACCTGTTCGTTAGTTTGTAAGTGACCGTGGTTATAGGCGGCGGTACGCATACGCTGCACGGCATCCATCACGGCCTCTTTTTGAGTGGCGACAGCGTCGCCCAACTGGTCTGTCCATACTTGGTATTTGGCCATGGTGGCAAGAACAGTCGGGAACGGAATCAGAGCCTGGACACTTTCGTCGTAGGGGAGGTCTTCGAGCTTGATGCGTTCGGCGAGTTCTTGACCTTTCAGGTGCTTGTTCTGGTTTGCCCAATCGGCAGCGCCCGGAATTTCATCGCCATGAACAGATGCCGCCAACACCTGCACCAGGAGCGGGTCAGGGTAAAGCGCAATCGTCGAGACGAGAGTGTCGAGTTCCGCTGCGGTGAACTGCTCGTTTGCGCGAGCGGAATTGGGCATACATAAAATGACTGCAAGTAAAAACCACAGCCAAGCGAACTTGGTCGCAAATGGAATAGCTAAACTTTTTTGAGCCTTCGAAGCGGTAAACATGTTTACCTCCTATAGCTTTAGGTTACTAATATTATACAAAAATTCTATGCTAATTAGATGCGAAAAAGTCGATTTTGGTTGCAAACAGGCATTTTTCGGGGATAAAATTCCCGCGTTGTAATTATCCATTATGGACGATTTTATTTTTACACGCTTCTTAAACGAAATTATGGTTTCGGTTTTGAGGGCGAAAATGCTTAAAAATGGCTAAAATGAGTTATAAAAAGGGTTAATTCTACTTAAATTTGGCCGTTTTGGGGTTTTGGAATGTTGTTAAGTTGCACAACACATTAACTAAAATTAACATAAATTCTTACACGTTTGAATCTATTTTTACAACAGATAGTTGGAGGCACTATATGGGCTATTGGGCTAAAATTATATCTGGCACGGCGCTTTTGGCGTCTTTCTCCTTCGCACAGACTTATGATCTGCCGATTATTTTCGTTGACACCAAGCAGAAATGTCTTGATAAGAATGTCACCGAGAAGATTCAGGCGACCATGCGCGTTTTGGATGGAAAGACGAACAATGTGGCGGACAGTGCCAAGGGTACTCTCTACGATATTGGCATCAAGGTAAGAGGCCAGTCTTCTGCAATGTTCCCGAAGCCGGGCTACAGCGTTGAAGTCCGCGACGACAAGGGCGAAGGCATGGACGTGAGCATGTTCGGGCTCCCGCCTGCCGATGACTGGGTTTTCCACGGTCCTTACGTTGACAAGAGTATGCTCCGTAACGCTCTCGCTTACTGGCTCTTTAGACAGGCGGGCCGTTATGCTCCCCGTACCAAGCATTTTGATCTGTACATCAACGGTGTGTACCGCGGCGTGTATGTGATGGTCGAAAAAATCAAACGCGGCAAGTATCGCGTGAATGTGAGCAAGCTTAAAGAAACCGATATCGCCGGCGATAGCCTTACCGGTGGCTACATTTGGGCTTTCGATAAGGTCGGCACCAACACGGGTGGCGGCGGTAGCAATAACCAGGGTGGTATTCAGGCAGAAGGTTTCAATACCTCCGATGGCTTGAACGTCATTTTGCACTACCCCAAGAAAGCAAACATTCAAAAGGAACAGGAAGAATACCTCAAGAAGTACCTGAACGATCTTGAAGCGCTGTTCAAGAACGGAAAGAATGGTGACGGCTTTGATAAGTACGTGGATCTCGGTTCTGCCGTTGACTACGTGTTGCATCAGGAAATTACCAACAATGGCGACTCCTACTGGTGCAGCTTCTTCTTGCACAAACCCAAGGACAAGACCAAGAACGGTGTGTTTACCGAAGGTAAGGTCACTCTTGGCCCGCCGTGGGACTTTAACCTCGCTATGAGCAATGGCGGCATGATGGGCTTTGGCGGTTCGGGCAACAGCTGGCAGATTGAAAGCAGCAGCAAGTCCGGTCAAGGTGGTATGTGGGGCATGGGCGGCGGCTCGTTGATTGCTCCCAAGTGGCTTACCGGCATGTGGAAGAGAAGCGATTACCAGAGCGAACTCAAGAAGCGCTGGGCAGAACTCCGCAGTGGCGTTTGGCATACCAAGGTCATGGATGCTTACCTGGATTCCATGAAGACATACCTGAAGAGTGCTGCCGACAGAAACTTCAAGCGCTGGCCGAATCTGGGTAAGAACAGTGGCCAGAACGATCCTGATCCGGAGCCGATGAAGTACTGCAACTCCAGCAGTGGCGGCTATGGCATGGGTATGGGCGGTAACAATGCCGATACTTGGGAAGGCGAAGTGGAACATCTCCGCAAGAAAATGAAAGAAAGAATGCAGTGGATGGACCAGCAACTCGGCTTTACGGAATCGTCTAGCCCGATCGTGACTCAGCCCGTGGACCCGAGCATTCATGAACCCGATTGGGAAAACGACAAGAAGAAGGATTCTATTCCCGATAACAATCCCCCGCAGGATATCGCTGATAATTTCAGCAGACTGTCTCCGACGAACTACTTTGACGTGAACGGTGACATGCTTGAAATCCAGACGAGCTTGGGTGGCACATTCGCTTTAATTGACCTGAATGGTACGGTCTTGTACAAGACTCGAATCAAGAAGGGTCTTACGACCATGAAGATTCCGGGCAAGGCGAAGAATACGCATTGGATCGCAACACTCAACGGGAAGATGCTCGGTCGCTAATAGAATTTAAGAATGGGGGAGGGGTGTTTATGATTCGCCTACCTAAGTTATTACTCTGTACAGCAGCGCTGCTTTTCGCAAGCGCTGCTTTTGCGCAAACATATGACCTGCCGCTGATTGTCGTGAATACGAAAGGCCAGAATCTTGCGAAAGGTGCCGACAAGATTCCCGGCGAAATGCGCATCGTGGATAACGGCTCGAATACGCTTTCGGATTCTTCGAAGGTCGATAAAATTGATATCGGCATCAAGATTCGCGGGCAGACTTCTGCGGACTTTCCGAAGAAGGGCTACGGCGTAGAGCTTCATGACCCGACGGGGCAAGACACGAGTCTTAAGGTTCTCGGCATGCCCAAGAATGCGGACTGGGTATTTCATGGCCCGTATGTGGACAAGACTCTTATTCGTAACGCGCTGGCACACTGGCTTTACCAGAGAACGGGACGTTACAGTTCTCGCTTCAAGTTCTTTGAACTCTATTTGAACGGCCAGTACAAGGGTGTCTACGTGCTTCTTGAAAAAATCAAGCGCGCCAAGGCCCGTGTGCATATCGCAAAGCTCAAAGATGAAGATACTAGTGGCGATGAATTGACTGGTGGCTACGTGCTCAGTATTGACAAGGTGGAAAATAACTCCACGAGCGGTCTCGATAAGGAGGGCTTCAAGAGTAAAGATGGTTCGCCGGTTGTGATGCGTTCTCCGAAAAAAGAGAACACGACCAAGGAACAGCAGGACTACATCAAGAACTTCTTTAACAAGATTGAATCTACTTGTGACAACGGCGATGTCAACAGCAACGGGTGTTCCGATATTTTGGACATTGATGCTGCTGTAGACTACATTATGCACGAAGATGTCACCAACAATACAGACGCCTATATTTGCAGCTTCTACATGTTCAAAGATAAAGACAGCAAGGGCGGCAAGTTACAGTTGGGCGCTCCTTGGGACTTTAACCTTGGATTTGGAGCCTACCAGCGTGTAGGTGGCGAAAAGGCCGAGGGCTGGCGTGTTCCGCAGAGCGCAAAAGGCGGTTCCGGCGATTGGTTTGTGGCTAAGTGGGTGCAGAATCTTTGGAACAACGATGGCTTCCAGAAAAAATACAAGGAACGCTGGAAAGAATTGCGTAGTGGCGTTTGGCATACCAAGAACATCGATCATTTTATCGATTCGCTCAAAACCGTTCTGAAAAAGGCTGCTGACCGCAACTTTGAACGTTGGCCGAATCTCGGTCAGGCGAGCGGTACCTGCGATGCCGACCCGATGGATTCCAATGGCGGAAACAATGGTGGCAACAACGGCAACCCGTGGGGTGGTGGCATGTGGGGCGGCGGCATGGGCGGCTTCTGCATGGGCATGAAGATGAACTACTACAATGAACCCACGTGGGATGCCGAAATCGAACACTTGCGTAAGTATGTCAAGCAAAGGTTTTCGTGGATTGACCAGCAGGTCGGTTTTAGCGAACCATCGGCACCGGTAGTCACGGAGCCTCTTATTATTGATGACTGGACCTATTACGACAAGGTCGCCGAGGATGACGATCCCGGCTCAAGCGTTTCTAACCCGCCTCCTTCGGCCATCAATTCTTATTTGAGTATTTCGCGCTTGAACTTCTATAAGCTGGATGGCCGCTTAATGACTGTCCAAAGCGAAAAGGGCGGCTTGCTTAAGCTTTTGGATTACAACGGCCAAGTGATTTTCCAAAAGAGGATTCGTGCTGGAGTAGAAAGCGTGCAACTTCCGTATAGTCTAGTTGACAAGACCTGGATTACAACGCTTAATGGAAAACTTTTGAGCCGCTAAGTTACAGATAATGCTTGACCTTGTTTACAGGGTCAAGATTTTCTTTTGGGGGCTTGGGCACATAAATCTTGACGGCGTACACGTAGTGGTCGGTTTCGACCAGGATGTCGCCTTCTTGCATGTCTTCGTTGATGTCAATTTCGATTTCTACACCGTCGCGGGCGATGCGGCGGATAGAATGTTCCTTGAGCTCGTGACGCTCGAACAGGACGTCGATAACCTTCTTGTAGGTGCCGTGATGAATGGTGCCCAGAATGCTATTGCAAATCATTTATAATTCCCGTATTAAACCGCATCCATGGTGTCGACCTGGTTTACGATTTCAGTGACGGTCGCAATATAGCTATTTATGCTGTCGATGAAGGCCCTTTCGTTTCGGCTACTGATGGGAGCGCGGAGTGCGGGGTAGGCGCTAAAGATTTGCTGGTGGTTTTCGGGGTAGGTCTTGTGGAGCAAGTAGTAAACCCCGTACATAATCGGAAGAAGTGTTGCGTTGGCGCGGGCGAAGAATCCGAGCGGATTGCGGTCTTGCTGCAAGTAAATGTAGGCTTCGCGCAGGTGAATCAAAAGTCCGCGCAGTTCGCGTTCGCATTCCAGGCGCAGGCATTCCGCATTCGGCTGGTAATTGGGCAGCGGCTTTGCACCGGCAAGAGCGACATTTCTGTTTGCAATGTGCAAGAATTCCAACGGAAACACGTCTTCGGATGTCTGGATTTCTTTAAGCGTAAAGAAGTAGCGAAATTCGATGTTTTCTTTCTTGGCTTCGCGCAACAGGTTCTGCAGGGGCTTGATGCTTGCGGTCGAGTTGTCGCGCAAGATAAAACTTATAGTCCAAGGGCTTTCCAGGGCGTTGAAACCTTCGACCAGGCAATCGCCGTGAATGAACGCTGAAATCAGGTTGTCGCCCAAGGCTTGCTGCAGCATGCCGGGCCAGTTGGATCTTTGAAGTTCTACGATGCTCAGGTTCTTTTTCATATTAACCTCACCAGGAATTCCGGTTTCCGAATCCGCTGTTGCCAAATCCACTTCCGAATCCACCGCCAAAGCCACGCGGGCTGCTTCCGAATCCGCCTCCGAATCCGACTTCTGGTTCGTCTTTCTTTTTGTTCTTGATGGCGCCGCCGAACAGGAACCAGAAAATTCCATTGCCGCGGCCGCCGCTGAATTTTGCCATCAGCAGCAAGAATGAAACAAAGAGAATGAATAGAATCATGAGCGAGGAAACGCTGTTTTCTCTAAGCTTGTACGGGGTTTCGTCGATGTTAAGCTTTTTGCCTTTGTATATTTTGAAAAATGTCCTATGTCTTCTAGTAAAAAAGAGATTATTGAATAATGAAAAATTTGAAGTATTATATTTAGATTTGGACAATTTTAAAGCATATAATGATACATATGGATTTTTAAAAGGTGATGAAATAATAAAATTTACAGCAAAAACTATATCAAAACATGTCCATAGTGGTGAAAGTACGAATTGCTTTGTAGGGCATATAGGTGGAGATGACTTTGTAGCAATAGTAGATGGAAACGAAAACTATGAAGAAATATGCCAAAATATAATTATAGAATTTGATACAAAAGTATTAGATTATTTTAATGAAACAGATAGAAAAAGGGGTTATGTGGAAGTACCAAATAGAAAAAATATAATAGAACAATTTCCATTAACTTCAATATCAGTAGGTGTTGTTGTTGTATATAGTGGAAGATTTAAAAACACCTTAGAAATAGGAGAAATAGGAGCACAAGTAAAGCACTTAGCTAAAATAACACCAGGAAGTGCATATGTTATAGATAAAAGAAAGGAATGAGTTTTGTACTCATTCTTTTTTTTCACACTTGTACAAAAATCGACATATTATATTGTAGTACGAGGTGAAAAAATGAACTTTAAAAAAGGATATATGGTTGCAAGAAAATCATATAACAAAGATATCATATTTATAATAGAAAAGATAATTAAGAAAAGAAATAGGCAAGATTATGCTATTTTAAATGGACTTACTGTAAGAATAAAAGCAGATGCACCAATAGAAGATTTAGAAATAGTAAGTAAAAAAGAAGTAGAAGAAAAAATTAAAGAATTCGAAGATGTAATAAAAAAGCGTGCTGAAAATCTAGATAAAACGAGCAAAAAAGGATTTAAAAGATATAAAGAGATAATATATACAGGTAAAATACTACATCTAGATGGTGACAGAAGGTATATGGAAAAAGCTATAAGATATTATGAAAAATTAGGCTTAAAGGCAATTGTTAAAAATGTATCTGAATCGAAACAGCAATATGTAATAAAAAATTTGCTAGAAAAATATAATCCTGACATATTAGTGATAACAGGGCATGATTCTATGCTAAAGAAAGGAGCAGATTATAATAATATAAATAATTATAGAAATTCTAAATACTTTATTGAATCTGTAAAAGAAGCTAGAAAATATGAACCAGATATGGATAAACTGGTTATATTTGCTGGGGCATGTCAAAGCTTTTTTGAGGCAATAATGATAGCTGGTGCAAATTTTGCGTCATCTCCAGGTAGAATTTTAATAGATTTTGTAGATCCTTTAATTGTGGCTGAAAAAGTAGCTACAACAGATAAAAATAAAATTGTAACAATAAATCAAATAATAAAAGAAATAAGAGAGGGCTCTGCCGGGATAGGAGGAACGTCAGCAGAAGGGAAAAGAGAGAAAATTTTGATTAATTAGCAAATATTACATTTATATTACATAATTGTAATATAAATGTAATATTTGGATACTGATAAAAGCAAAACACTACAGCACCAACAGATACAGCACATTTACATCAACTTACTTTTTTTGACATTTTATGTAAAAAATGCTATAATTTGTCTATCAAAATAATAGAGAA
>NZ_ONDD01000003.1:0-32947 GCF_900316465.1 uncultured Fibrobacter sp.
GTGGCAGATTGATGTGCGTGCCCTTGCACGCCGCTGGTATTGTAGGGCTACGCCCGTATATGAAGAACCGCCGGCTTCGCCGGCGGGTCACTTTTTTTTGTGCCTTTAAATCACGTTAGCGATTTATCTCCAATGCGATTCCATCCGTGTGGCGATCTTTTTTAAAACTTAAAAGACCACCCTGCAGGGAGGTCTCTTTTATATTGCTGTAGAAGATTGCTTCGCTCTTTCTGAGCTCGCAAAGACGTCTATTATTATGACTTGCGGCTTATTTCTTCTTGACGGCGTTCCAGACCATGTAGCCGATGAACAGGGCGCCAAAGGCAAGGAGCGCAATAGCGAGTTCGGAATTGTACTTCTCGATGATGTCCTTCTGGCCGTGGGCGAGATAGCCGAGACCGGCGAGCACGCAGTTCCAGATGGTGGCGCCCAAGAAGGTGTAGAGTGTAAAGGGCAACAACTTCATGTTGGCGATGCCTGCCGGAATCGAAATCAGCTGACGGATCACGGTAATCAGGCGGCCCACGAAGGTCGAGATGGCACCGTGTTCGCGGAAGTAGTTCTCGGCCTTTTCAAGTTTCTGCGTGTCGAGCAGCAAGAAATGCCCCAGGCGGCTGTCGGCAAACTTGTAGATAATCGGGCGGCCCAGGAACTTGGCCAAGAAGTAGTTGATGTAGGCGCCCACGAGTGCGCCCATGCTGGCGGCCACCACGATCAGGGCGATGTTCAGGCCGGAACCGGGCTGCAAGGCCTTGTAGGCGGCGGGCGGCACCACCAGTTCCGACGGGAACGGAATGAAGGAACTTTCGATGGCCATCAGGAGCGCGATGGACCAGTAATTCAGGTGTGCGTTGTACCAATCGATAATCTGCGTATAAAGCCCTGCGGACTTTGTGGCGGGGGCGGCCTGCACGACAGAGTCGGCGGCGTCGGGGGCGGCGAATGCCGCGACTGCAAACAACGTAACGGCTGCGAGAAGCAAGAGTTTTTTATTCATAGGGGCAAATATAGAATTTGGAAAAGGTGACATCGGGAAACAAAAAAGACCTGGCGTCAGAGCCAGGTCTAATTAAAAGTGTTATCGAAGATTATCTCTTTTTCTTTTTGGCGGCGCGGGCCTTCTTGGCTTCGAGCTGCTTCTGTCTAGCCTTCTTCTTGGCTTCGAGCTTGGCAGCGCGCTTGCTTGCGGCAGCGCTGTTGTTCTGCTGCTGTGCTGCAGGCTGCTGTTCTTCGACAGATTCTTCTTCTTCGACGGCCGGTTCTTCTTCAGCCGGCTGTTCCGGTTCGCTGTAGCTTTCGCCAGTCTGGTATTCAATGATAGACTGTTCTTCGGCTGCCGGAGCTGCTGCGCCGCCGTTCTTGGCCTGCTGCAATGCGGCCTTGGCTTCTTCGACGTACTTGCCGTTCGGGAAACGCTTCAGGTAGATTTCGTAGTCCTTGAGGCGGTTGCCGGCCTTCACCAGTTCAAAGATACCGGCTTCGGCTTCGTCGCGGAATGCACCGTTCGGATTGTCGTTTAAGTAAGTGAGGTAAGCCTTGAAGGTGTTCTGGGCCTGAATAGCGCGGAACTTGTCGTATTCGCTGAGAGAGCGGAGCTTGGCTTCGACTTCGGCCCTACGCGGAGAGTCGGGGTAGTATAGCAAGAACATTTCAAGCATTTCGGGATCGTTGCTGGCCATGACCTGGTCGAAACGAGAATCTTCCTGCTTGGCCTGGTATTCCTTGATCTGCACCTTGCCGCTGTCGAGCGTGGAGTAGAGCTTTTCCTTGGTAGCGAGGTCTGCCGGGTGGCAGAAGGCCAGGAAGCTTTCAAGAACGTCGGCGAACTGCGTACGGGTGTAAGCTTCGCTCATGTCGGGGAGCTCACCGTTTTCGTCGAGGTAGAAGCGGTAGTCGCGTTCAATGGCCATGCAGTCCCAATCAGAGAGCGTGTCCTTGACTTCGCTGTACTTGCGGAGCACGTCGTCGCGGTCATGCAGGTTGTAGCGCATACGGCGGTCACGGCGGCTTTCACGGCCGAAGTCAAGCGAGATTTCTAAGCCGACGCGTACGGGCCACTTGTATTCGATCTTGTCGAACTTGAGGTCGGAGTACGGCGAGGGGCTCGGGCTGTTGTCCTTGTCGCGGGCCTTGACGTTTTCGTACGGCAGGAATTCCTTGCGGACGTTGATGCCGATCTTGAAGTCTACATCCTGGAAGAGCTCGCCAATGCGGTATTCCAAGGCGCTAGACACAAAACCCGTCTTGAGCATTTCGGTATGGGACTTGGTATTGCCTGCGTAGTCATCGTAGAACGTGAAGAACTGGAAGCCGAAGCCACCGAGCACGCGCAGGTCAAAGTCGCCGCCGAGGTTAAAGGTGAAACCAGCGAGAGCGGACGGAGCGTAACCGAGGAACCAAAGTTCGCGGTCGTTTTGTTCGCCCTTACGGTCCTTTTTGGTTTCCGTATCGTAAATCGTGTATTTGGGAGAATCCTCAATCGTTCCTATCTGGAAGGAATTGACTTCGGCACCGAGCCAAAGGGTGAACGGAATGTCCGCCTTCCAAAACGGGGTGATCAGGGGCGACCACAGGAAACCGACCGAGGCAGGAATCGTGAGAAGCTTGGTGTTGATACCATCTTCAAGCAGGGTTTTATCCTTATCGGCCTTGAATTTCAGAAATGCAGGTTCACCCTGCAAATACAGCTGGGTACGCCAGTTGATTCTTTCAAAATCGGCGGCCTGAGAAGCCGCAGCTAATAAAGTCAGTGCAAGTAACAGTTTACGCATCAGTCTAAATTTAAATTTTACTTTGAGGTTGAGTGATAAAAAAAATAAATATTAAGCTTTTTTTAATACTTTTTGCCCCATTTTAGAAGGTTAAAACGAATCCGACGCCTAGTAGAATGATGCCGGCACCCAGTAAGGAGCCTCCGACGGTCATTTTCTTGTCGCCTTTATCGACCAAGTCCTTATTTTCGGCGGCCCTGGCCTGGAAATTTTCGCCACCGGCGGCGGGGCGGTCCAGGTCCTGTTTTATCTTGTCGGCATCTTCGTAGTCGATGTTTGCAAGGTAAATAAAGAGCGTGCCTAAAAGAATCGGGGCAATTGACGAACCCATCAGGGTGCGTCCGATAAAGTCCTTCTTGCGCTCGTGCAGCCATTCCTGCTGCGAAACGAGTTCCTGCTTGTCAGAAATAGGTGTGAGTTCGATATTGACGTCGGTGAGTTCGGTGGGCGAGGTGAACACGGTAAGAGTCGTGTCGCGGTAACCGGCCTTGCGAATTTGAATGGTCGAAAGCCCTGGGTCGTAAATCGGGTACTTGCTCGGCGTGGTGCCTATGGGCTTGGACTTTTTGGTCACGGGCGTAGAACCGCCAAAGATGAATGCGCCTTCGGGATTGGAGTGAATCAAGAACTCGGGCTTTACGCGTTTGAGCTTGAGCGAAATTTTAGCCGTGTCACCCGGAATCGGCTTGATGGCGGCCTTTGCACCCCACATCTGGCGGTCAACACTCCAGTAGGCATAGACTTCGGTTTTGCTGGAATCGTCAATGACAAACGTGCAGGGGCTCTTGCATATGTCATCGTTCCCCTTGGTCATGATGTTTGCGCCATCGGGGTTTGTTTCTACGCGTAAGTAGCTCTTGCCGCTAACCACTTGTTCAACGGGAACTTGTTCGCCTTGGAGCTGGAGCACGAATCGACGGAGCTTGTCTTTAGAAAGGGCGTCACTCAGGGTCTTGATTGCAGACAAGTTTGCTTGTGCACTGTAGTCGGCCTTGGTGGAATCATCGAACAGCGAATGCGACATTTGGACAGCGATAGAGTCAGGGGTCCTGCCTGTGGTAATCCGTCCGATATAGGCAGATGCCGCTCCGTGAGCCTTCAAAAAGTCCTTGATGCAGGTGGCGTCGTTACAGAAGTCGAACTCTTGACGGTTGATAAAGGTAACGGGCGTTCCGGATTCCTTGAGCAATCGGATAATCAGGTTTTCAAGCTGCTCGGCAAGTGCAGATTCAGAATTGCGGCGTTCGAAAGAAACAAAAATATGCTGGCCTTCGACCGGTGTTTCAATAGAATGTTCGACGGTGGCAGAATCTGTTTGCGTAGATTCTTGAAGGGCGGAATCTTGGGCGATCGTATCTTGAACGGTAGTGCCCTGTACAGTGGTGTCTTGGACGCTTGCCTCAGCGGGAGCGCTTTGAGGAGCCTCTTGCGGCTGGTTCAAGAGGTCGTTGCCCTGGTCGTCGACAATGCTCTTGAAACGGTCTTTGTGAATGCGGATGACGGTGAACTTGCCTTGGATTGTTCCGCCGAGGCTTACGGTGTCGTTTTGAACACCCAGGAATTGGGCGTCTTGCTTGGCGCCTGTCACGAGTTCTACGTGGCTTGGGATCCCTTCTTCGGCCCAAATGACGCTCACCCAAAAGAGTGCAAATGTCAGTAGAATCTTTTTCATAAAGCCCTAGAATGAAAAAATGAATCCAATAGAAAGTAAAGAGACACCTGTGATGAGCGAGGCGTAGGTGAACCCCTTTGCGGTTCTTGCCTTACGCTGGTAACTCCTGAAGTCGTCGTGGGCGTCTTGATAGCGGTCTGAATCGATAGAAGAATTCTTGATGACTTTCTTGGCGTCATCGGCCTTGCCGATTTCGTAGTAAGTGATGGCGCCAGACACAAGGCTGAGTGCAAAAGGAATCAGCGAATATTTCATGAGTTCTTTGCCGAAAACCCTGCGGCTGCGCTTTGAAAGCTTGGATTCTTGTGCCTGAACGAATTCTTCGTCAAGAATGGGCTGCTGCGAAACGATGATAAACGAGGTGTCTTTGTCAGAAAGTCTCACCCGGAGAGTCGTATCCATGAATCCCGGGTTGAACAAGGATATCAGAATGTCGGTGGCGAGCGAATCGTTCGTATTGATAAAGGCTGGCGAAATATAAGTCGGTTCTTTGGATTGGTCCGGGCTCACTTCGTCGATGTAGATATCGGCGTTGTTCGGAATAGTCGAAACGTGCAGAACTTTTGATCCTGCAAAGGCGTAGCCCATCAAAGCACAGAGGAGTATGATGAATATTCTCGTCATTTAGTACTCCCTGTTCGGGAATGGTCCCGTAATTACGCGATAGCTAGACTTGTTCTCGATATACCAGTGGACATCGGGGAACTTGTTGCGGGCGTTGTCTTCGCCCAGGAATTCAATTTTGCACTTGCCGAAACAACGGGTGGAGAACGAAAGCTCCGGATTGTTGTATGTGGGTTGAATCGTGTCGAAGTCTACGACCACTTTGATTTTGGATTCGTTGATTCCGGAACCGTCGTCATAGAGCAGGAACTTGATTTCTTCTGAAATGCCGATGGTGTCATAGTATGCGGCAAGCTGCGGTGCCGTGTTGTCCTTGAATACGACAGTGTCGGTCGTGAGTACGGTGTAGGCGGGAACGTCTACAAAAAGACTTTCGCTGGCGTATTCCTTGCGGTAGGTTTCTTTTAAAAGAATCTTGAGACCAAGTTGCGGTTCGACTTTTGCGACCAGCGTGTTCGAAATTCTGTCGTTTGTCAGGGTTTCAAGGGTGTCGCCGTTGTTGGCAATCAAGTAGACTTCGGTCTGCAATATGGAGTTGTCGCGGTAGCGGTCGTAGGTCAGCGGAATCTTGATGGTCGAAGTCTCGTTTAAAATCTTTGTCGAGAAGTGGAAAATCTCGGTGGAGTCGCGGTAGACGCGGCCGCTTTTGCTTGTGACAATCATCTTGGTTCCCCAATACAGGGTGAATGAACTGTCATAGAGGTCGGCGTCTTCGACGAGGGATCCCATCAACGAACCGTCGGAATTGCAATCGATTGCGCCTAGCGGAGTGTCCCAGACGTAGTCTAGAGTGTAGGACAGGTAGACTTCGCAGCGGGCGGTTTCCCACGGGTCGATTCCCGAGACAGTCCAGCGGAGCGGTAACGACTGGTCTTCGGAGGGGTCTGCCTGGTTGTAGCCGTTGTACGGGAAATCCAGGCTGATGCTGTTGGGCGTGTTTACGTAAACTTTGAAGTTGGTTCGCAAGGTGTCGCCGAAAGTGTCGACGGTTTCAAGCGAACCGTCATAAATTCCAGGTTCGGTGAAGGTATAGCGGAAAGAATTCAAGTTGAATGTGTTTTCGCCAATTCTCCAGAGAAGCCCGCTGTAATAAGGCTGCAGAGTTTCGTCGGTGTAAATGAGTACGCCTGTAGAAAAGCCCGCGTAGAACTTGAGAGACTGCCCCTGTTCTACGTAAAGTTCGTCAACCGGATCGTAGTAGTTGGAAATGTTTCCGTTGAATCCGTCGGGCCCTGCAAAGACATATTGTTTGAGGACGTTTGCCTCATTATCAACCAAGTGCTCGTCTCCACAACCGGCTAAAACGAGGAACAGGGCTGCAAGCGATGTGCTCAGAAACTTATTCACTGAATACCTCCGGGAGTGTAGAGTTGGGACGGAGGTAGAAAGACTTTCTGTTTCTGTTGTAGCTTTGATCAACCGCGATGACGGTAATCAGCTTGTACGACCAGGACTGTGTCGATGCTTCCTTGGTAAAGGGAACGTAAAGCGTGTCGTTTGAAAACTGGATGTTGTTGATGTAGTCGTTTTCGAAGTAGACGTGAATCTTTGATGTGGTCAATTCGCCACCGTGGTCTACAACGATGAAAATCAACGTGTCTGCAATGTCAATGGTGTCGCGGTTCCAGCGTCCATATATTTGTGGCGGAATTTCATCTTGCAGAATAATCGAATCCAGTTCTAGAACTTCGCCCTCGTTTAAATCGAGCTGGAACAGTCGAGGCGTAAAATCGCTCTCTTGGTCGGTTGTGACAATAAGGTTGTAGCGCCCTTTGGCTAAAGGCTTGATGTCGAAATCGGCCGTATTCAACTTGGAGGTCGTTATGGACTTGAGGGTGTCTAGGGATTTGTCCAAAAGAAGCACTTTGAAGTTGAATGCCCCTTGTTCTGCACTCGTGCCGAGGGAACCCCTAATGGAACTTTCTCCGTTGATTCCATCGGTATAGAACGTCGACGAAAGAACCTCGTTTGATTTCTGGTCGAACTCGTTGTAGGCGGTCACGGTCCAGGTGTATTTCTGCAGGGGCGCGAGGCCTTTAAGGTAGGTGAAGTAGGCTTGTTGCAGAATGGTGTCTACAAGGACTTTATTTTCGCTGTTTTTCAGGATGAAATGTGAATAGACATCCCATAAGGAGTCGGGGTCGTTGATGTTCCATGCAAAATTGATGGCGGTGTCTGTGGCAATATTCTGGGTCTTGTTTGCCGGAATAAAATGTTCAGTGTCTACTGTCGGTGGCGTGGCGACTGTAATCGAAAGTGTGTCGCTCAAGGTGTCGCCGAAAAAGTCGACAAAGATGAAGGCGACCTTGTGTTCACCCGGGGTGTCGATGCTTTTCTTGAAACTGTATTCGCTGGCAAAGGACTTGCCGTCAATAGTCCAGTAATATTGCTTGTTTCGAATGGACTTGGACGGGTATACCGTAGTCATGAAAATGAGCGAGTCGCCTGGCTGTATGGTGTCTGCTTTTGCTTTTTTGGTGTCGGAGTCGAACGATCTTGTGACAATCGCAGAAACCTTGATTTCTTGCGTGGACTGCTCGTTGAACAGGTACTCGTCGGAATCGGTACAGGCGATAAGCGCCAGAATCAATAAACCTAGGGCGGCAAGACGTTTCATTTTGCCTCCAAGGTGTCAATGACGAAAAATTCCTGTACGGCGATAGAGTCCTTGTCGCCCAAGGAATCCATGACTAGAACGCGGAAGGTGTGGCTGCCTTCGCCAAAGCCCGATTGCATGACTTGTTGCAGTTCACCTACCTGGTATTGTATTCCGTCGATTTCGAGAATGTTTTGAAGGTCTGTGCCGTCGTCACGGTCGTATGATTCCCACGAGAATAAGAAAGGCGTATGGGTGTTACCGTACAGGGTATCGCCATCGGCGGGGATTGTTTCGGCCAAAATCTTGGGTGGATTGTTGACGTTTACCGTGAAGGTGGTTTCGAGAGAATTGCCTTCGTCGTCTTTAATGACAAGCCGGTCGGGAATGAAGTTGTTTGCCAAGAAGTTTGACGTCATGTAGTTGGTGCGGATGGTGTATGTTGCTCCGCTGTCCAGGATTTCGTCGTCGTTGTACCAGTAGTACTTGATTTTGTTTTTGTACCTGCTTGGTGTGACTTCGGCAATCAGTTCGGCTTGTTCGGTGGAATTGATCTTGATGGGCGCTTCGATCGCTTCGTCGAATTGTTTTGCGAAGACGCTCACTTTTGAAATTTTTTGAACATCGTTTGGAGCATGGGGAACATGCAGACATGCCGAAAAAAGGACGCCCGCCGCAAAAGCAAGGCTAATGTCCAAAAGGCTCCGATTGTTCTTACTCAATAAACTCACCTTGTTAAAGATAACTATATTCGTAAATATGAGTACCGAAAATTTTGAATATAAAACCGCAATGGAGCGTTTAGAGAATATCTTGGAGCGAATTGACAACTCCGAGATGGAAATCGACGAATTGGCCGGTGCGGTACAGGAAGCGACGGATTTATTGCGTAAATGCCGCCAAATTTTGCTCGCGACCGAAAAGAACGTGCAAGAAGCCCTTTCGGGCCTCGACGGCGAGACTGAAGCTGGGGCGTAAGAATGGTTGATGTTCCTGCAATGGAAGTTTTGGGGCTTACGGTCAAGTTTCCGATTCGCGGCGGAGTGCTTGGCAAGGTCCAGAAGTATTTTACGGCGGTCGAAAACGTGTCGTTTTCGATGCAGGCCGGGCAAATCCTTTCGATTGTGGGGGAGTCGGGCTGCGGTAAGTCGACTCTAGTGAAGTCGCTTGTCGGGCTTGTGCCCATGGATAGCGGCGAATTTAAGCTTTTTGGCGAAAAAGTGGTAAAAGGCCGGACTGCATCCGGAAAACGGGTCTCGGACTTGGTTCAGATGATTTTCCAGGACCCGTTCAGCAGTCTGAATCCGCGCCAGACGGTGTCTGAAATTCTGACGGCGCCGCTGGTTGCACGCGGAGTGAAGGTACTTGACGCCGAGGCGCGTGCAAGAGAGCTTTTGGAGCGCGTGTCCCTGCCGAAAGAGGCGCTCCAAAAGTTCCCCCACGAATTCTCGGGGGGCCAGCGGCAGCGCCTCTGCATCGCCCGAAGCCTCATGGTCAAACCCAAGATTCTTTTGTGCGACGAAGTCACCAGCGCCTTGGATGTGTCGGTGCAGGCTCAAATTTTGCACTTGCTCGACGACCTGCGCAATGAATTCGGACTTTCGATTGTGTTTATCAGTCACGACATGCAGGTGGTTCGCGCCCTGAGTGACGAAGTTCTAGTGATGTATTTTGGACATGTGGTGGAACGTGGTGAGGCCGACGTGGTGCTTACCAACCCGCAGCATGAGTATACTCAGAAATTATTGGCAAGTGTTCCAACTATAAGGAGAGTTCAGTTATGACAGTTGCTGAAGAATCAAAAAAATTCCATGCCGAAAATCGAGGCAATTGCGCTATGTCAGTTGCCTATGGCTATGCCATTGCAACGGGCAAGTCTGAGGCCGAGGCGCTTAAAATTGCCGATAAGTATCAGAATGCCGGTAGAGGAATCGCACCCGGCGGCGTGTGCGGTGCGCTTTATGCCGCTAAAACGCTCGTGCCCGAAAAGGCAGAGGCTATTGAAGAGACGTTCCGCCAAGGTTCGCAAAACTATACCAAGTGCGCCGAAATCCGCCCGAACAAGATTCTTCCTTGCAACCGCTGCGTAGAACTTGCGGGCGAGGCTCTCGACCTCTTGAATCCGTAATATTCTATCTTTGCGTGCGAAAAAGAGGTTTTATGTCCGCAAATCCGATTATCGTTGTAGATTACAATGCCGGCAACCTGACTTCGGTGATGAATGCTCTTGCCCACATTGGCGCAGAGGCAAAGTCTAGCCGCGATGCCGAAGAAATTGCGAAGGCAACCCGCTTGATTTTCCCGGGCGTGGGCGCTGCTGCTTCTGCCATGGAAACTCTGACGCGCACCGGTATTGGGGATGCCATTAAGGCTGTCGTAAAGGCCGGAAATCCGGTACTCGGTATTTGCATTGGCTGCCAGATTATTCTCGAAGAAAGCGAAGAAGACGGCGGCGTCAAGACTTTGGGCCTTATTCCCGGCAAGGCAGTGCGATTCAAGGACGAACCGGGCCTCAAGATTCCGCACATGGGCTGGAACCAGGTGGACTTTACGCGTGAACACCCGATTATGAAGGGTATCAAGAGCGGAAGCGATTTCTATTACGTGCATTCGTACCATCCGGTGGTGAGCGCCGAATACGCTTTCGCCGAAACGACTTACGGTTCGCAAACCTTCCAGGGAATGGTGGGCAAGGACAACTTGATTGCAACCCAGTTCCACCAGGAAAAGAGTGGAGATGTGGGCCTTGCCATGCTCAAGAATTTCTGCGATTGGAACGTCTAGTATTACTATATTGTCCCCGTAATTGGAGAAAAATATGAAAAGATCCATCGTTATCACCGGCGGCGCAGGCTTCATTGGTAGCCACGTGGTGCGCCTGTTCGTGAACAAGTATCCGGACTACAAGATTATCAACCTCGATAAGTTGACTTATGCGGGTAACCTTGCTAACCTCAAGGATATCGAAGACAAGCCGAACTACAAGTTCGTGAAGATGGATATCTGCGACTTTGACGCTTTCTACAAGCTCATGCAGGACGAAAAAGTCGATGGCATCATTCACCTGGCTGCCGAAAGCCATGTGGACCGTTCCATCAAGGACCCGTTCACCTTCGCCAAGACGAACGTGATGGGTACTTTGGCCCTGCTTCAGGCTGCAAAACTCTATTGGGAATCCTTGCCGGAAAAGTACGAAGGCAAGCGCTTCTATCATATTTCTACCGACGAAGTTTATGGCGCCCTCAAGATGAACCATCCGGAAGGCATTACGCCTCCGTTCACGACTACGGCGTCCAGTTCGGAACACCACTTGGCCTATGGCGACGACTTCTTCTACGAAACGACGAAGTACACGCCGCACAGCCCGTATTCCGCTAGTAAGGCCGGTTCCGACCACTTTGTTCGCGCCTTCCACGATACCTACGGCATGCCGACCATCGTGACGAACTGCTCCAACAACTACGGTCCGTACCAGTTCCCCGAAAAGTTGATTCCGCTCTTCATCAACAACATCCGCCACAAGAAACCGCTTCCGGTTTACGGCAAGGGCGAAAACGTGCGCGACTGGCTCTTCGTGGAAGACCATGCCCGCGCTATCGATGTGATTTTCCATAACGGCAAGATCGCCGAAACCTATAACATCGGCGGTTTCAACGAATGGAAGAACATCGACATCATTAAGGTCGTCATCAAGACTGTCGACAAACTTCTCGGCCGCGCCGAAGGCGAAGACATGAACCTCATCACCTACGTCACTGACCGTCTGGGTCACGACGCCCGCTACGCCATCGATTCCACCAAGCTCCAGAAGGAACTGGGCTGGGAACCGTCCCTGCAGTTCGAAGAAGGCATCGAAAAGACCGTGCGCTGGTACCTGGACAACCAGGAATGGCTCGACAACATCACGAGCGGCGACTACGAAAAGTATTACGAAAAAATGTACGGGAATAGATAATGGGAAAGTTTAATTTTGTAAAAACCTCTATTGAGGGTGTAACGATTGTAGAACCGACGGTCTTTGGCGACCATCGCGGCTACTTTATGGAAACCTACAACAAGGCTGAATTCGACGCTGCTGGCTTGAATATGGTTTTCGTACAAGATAACGAATCCAGAAGCAAGAAGGGTGTGCTCCGCGGCTTGCATTTCCAGAAGAAGAATCCGCAGGGTAAACTCGTTCGCGTAATCGAAGGCGAAGTCTTTGACGTGGCCGTAGACCTGCGCAAGGGTAGCCCCACGTTCGGTAAGTGGGAAGGCGTTACGCTTTCCGCCGAAAACAAGAAGCAGTTCTACATTCCCGAAGGCTTTGCCCACGGTTTTGTGGTGCTCAGCGAAACGGCAACTTTCGTGTACAAGTGCACTCGCCTTTACGACCCGAAGGACGAAGGTGGCCTCATGTGGAACGATCCCGAAATCGGCATCAAGTGGCCGGTGGGCAATGGCTTTGAACCGCTGCTTTCTGAAAAGGATACCAAGAATCCGGCTCTCAAGGATTTGGGATTCGCTTTCGAATTGTAGTCCGCCGTTGCAAGCGATATTTTGTGTTTAAAGAGTCGTCTTTGGACGGCTCTTTTTATTTTATTCTTGTCTCGGTTGTAATAATTTTTTAATTTTTAGGTGATGAAACACATTCTTGTTGTATGTACCGGTAATATTTGTCGTAGCCCCACGGGTGAATATTGCCTGAAGAAAGAATTGGGGCCAGATTTTGAAGTGATGAGTGCTGGGCTTGGTGCCTTGGTGGATCATCCGGCACATGAACTCAGCCAAAAGATTGCTCTTGAACATGGTATCGATATGAGCGCACACCGCGCTCGGCAGATTAATCTGGATATTTTGAAGTGGGCGGACCTCATCCTGGTGATGGAGAACGGCCATAAGATGGATTTGTTGCACCGTTATCCGTGGCTCGAAGGCAAGGTTTTCCGTTATGGCGAACCGCAGCGGGTGGATGTTCCTGACCCGTACCGCCGTCCCGAAAACGCTTTCGTGCTGGCGTGGAATTTCATCTCTAAACTGACCCCGTACTGGGTGGAAAAAATCAAACAAAGCGAAGGCCAGGCTTAAGCTGGCCAAAAGGGTTAATTTATGAAGAAAATGAGTTTGGGTCTTGGCCTTATTGCCGCCGCTTTCTTGAGCGGTTGCGCTCTCGGACCTCAGATGCAGATGTCTCTTCCGGGCGATTCCGCCGAATACAATGGCATGATGGTTCACATTCATGACATTGGCGAAGGTGATTTCGGCACTGCTGCGGCCAGCTCTGATAGTGCTGGTGCCAATGATTTTGGCGATTTGAAGGAATTGATGGTTGATTCCCTTCCTGAACTGGAATACCGCATTGGACCTCTGGACATGGTTCAGGTCGTGGTGTGGGAACATCCGGAACTGACTTCTCCGATGGGTCAGTACCAGCCGGCCGGCCAAAAGGTGACGACCGATGGCAAGCTTTTCTACCCCTATGCTGGTGAACTCCAGGCTGCAGGTCTTACCGCCCAGGAACTCCGCGCCGAAATCACCAAGCGCTTGTCTGACAAAATCTTGAACGATCCGCAGGTGGACGTCCGTGTGACGGGTTACCATAGCCGCAAACTGTCTGTGTCTGGCGCTGTTTCTAGACCGGGCTATGTCTCGTTCGACGAACACCCGATGACTCTTCCCGATGTGATCGCCGGTGCCGGTGGATTCTCTAAGGAAGCTGACCCGTCTTTGCTGCAGCTCCGCCGTGGCGACAAGGTCTATACCATTAACTACCTCAATGCTTTCAAGGCCAATTTGCCGCTCGAACGCATTATGGTGCAGCCCGATGACCAGATCTTCGTGCCGTCGCTCACTGAAACCCAGAAAGACCAGAAGGCCTACGTGATGGGTGAAGTCGGCAGACCGGGTATTGTCAATATCTACAATGGTAACCTGACGCTTGCCGAAGCCTTGGCTACTGCCGGTGGTCTGCAGGCTTTGAACGCCACGGCTCGCGGAATTTACGTTATCCGTAATACGTCTGAAAAGCAGATCGATGTGTTCCAGCTGAATGCAAAGAACGCTATGGCCTTGGCTATGGCTGACCGCTTCCAGCTGAATGCTCGCGATGTCGTTTACGTCGACGCTTCCGAACTCGCAACTTGGAACCGTCTCGTCAGCTTGATCTTCCCGTCTGTTAACATGGTTTACTATGGTGCTTTGGCTGCTCATGAAGTTCATGTGGTCAAGGACGACTATACCCCGGAAAAGAAGAAATAAGGTGCGATAGATTATGATTAACTTGATTCTTTGTGGTGGTTCGGGCACGCGCCTTTGGCCCGTGAGCCGTTCCCTGATGCCCAAGCAGTTCGCTCCGCTTTTTGACGGACAGTCCCTGTTCCGCAAGACCGTGGTCACGAACTCCGCTGTTTGCGAATCGCAGTTCATTGTTTCGAATGCCGACCAGTTCTTCTTGGCCAAGGACCAGCTTGAAACGGAAGGCATGACGGGTAGCAAGTTCCTTTTGGAACCCGTGGGCCGTAACACAGCCCCGGCTATTGCCCTTGCTTGCCTTACCATGAATCCCGAAACGGTCGTGCTTGTTTCTCCGTCTGACCACGTGATTCGCAAGAAAGACGAATACAAGAAGGTCTTGCTCCGCGCCCAGGAACTTGCCGAAGCCGGCAACCTGGTGACCTTCGGCATTACGCCGACTACTCCCGAAACGGGCTACGGCTACATCGAAGCCGATGGCGAAAACGTGAAGCGCTTTGTCGAAAAGCCGGACCGCGCCACCGCCGAAAAGTACCTGCTCTCCGGCAACTTCTACTGGAACAGCGGTATCTTCTGCTTCAAGGCAAAGACTTTCCTTGCCGAACTCGGCAAGTACTCTCCGGAAATGCTCGCTGCAGCCCAGAAGGCTCTTTCTAACGCCGAAATCGTAGACGGCGAACCGATCCGCATCGACCGCGACGACATGATGGCAATTCCGTCGAACTCTATCGACTATGCCGTGATGGAAAAGTCGAGCAAGGTGAAGGTGGTGCCCAGCGATATCGGCTGGAGCGACCTCGGCAGCTTCGACAGCCTTTATGGCGAATACCCGCACGACGAAAACGGCAACAACGTGAATCCGCGCCACATCGCCGTGGGCTCCAAGAATTCCTTGGTGATGGGTAGCCAGCGCGCTATCGCTACCATCGACCTCGACAAGATGCTCATCGTGGACACCCCGGATGCCCTCCTGGTCGCTCCGCTCAGCAGCAGCCAGAAGGTCAAGAAGGTGGTGGAAGAACTCAAGGAACGCGGTTCCGACCTCATCAACGTGCCGCAGACCGTGAGCCGCCCGTGGGGTACGTACTCCGTGCTGGAATCCACCGAACGCTACAAGATGAAGCGTATCGTGGTGAAGCCGGGCAAGCGCCTCAGCCTGCAAAAGCATTTGCACCGCTCGGAACACTGGGTGGTCGTAAGCGGTACCGCTACGGTGACCGTGGGCAAGAATGTGTTCTATGTGCGTCCGAACGAATCGACCTATATCCCGGTGGGTGAAGTTCACCGCCTGCAGAACGAAGGCCGTCTCCCGCTCGTAATCGTTGAAGTCCAGGTGGGCGAATACACCGGCGAAGACGATATCATCCGCGTCGAAGACGACTTCCACAGAAACTAATTCTCTGCAGTCGCTGTTACTGGAAAAGTTTAAGTCCCGCAGTCAATGCGGGACTTTTTCTGTGGGCTAGTCTATGTGCTTTTAATATATTTAGGATATGAGCGAAAATCTTGTACATACGGTGAATATGGGCTCCTTTGAAATGGAATATGCTCAGATTGGTTGCGGCGACAAACCGTTAGTCGTAATCCCGGGACTTTCCATAAAGAGTGTCATGAAATCGGCCGCCTCGTTAGAGGGACCTTACAAGATTTTTAAGGAAAAGTACACGCTCTACTTTTTTGACCGCAAGAAAGACGCCAAGCTCGGTTATTCCTTGCCCGAAATGGCTGATGACCAGGTGGCGGCCCTCAAGGCTTTAGGCATTGAAAAAGCCGATGTCTATGGCTTGTCGCAAGGCGGTATGATTGCACAGTATATGGCGATTCGCCATCCCGAAGTCGTGAATAAGCTGGTTCTTGGCTCTTCGACATCGAAGGCAGAACCTCGACAGATTACGACGATTCAGAATTGGGCGCGCCTTGCGCGGGCCCGCGAAGCCTCGGCGCTTGTAAACAGCTTTATTGACGACTGCTTTAGTGAAAAGTTTGCGGTTCGTTACCGTAGGGCGTTGCTGGCCTTGTACAAGGAAATCTCGGATGAAGAACTAGATCGTTTTGCCTTGTTTGCGGACGCCTGCGATTACGTGAATACTTACGACGAACTCGGCAAAATCAAGAGCCCGGTGCTTGTGCTTGGCGCAGGCAAGGACCTTGTAACGACTCCCGAAGCGTCTGTCAAATTGGCAGAAAAGTTAAAGGCCGAGGGCGTTCCTTGCGAATTCTACATGTACGAAGATTGCGGCCATGCCGTATTCGATGAATTGCCCGATTACAAGAAACGAATTTTCGAATTCCTGGAAAAGTAATAACGGTATTTATGGAACCTGTGACGCCCACATCTGTTGCAAAGCCGCGCTACGCTTTTGTCGATTTGGCGAAAGGCATTTGCATTATGCTGGTGGTGTGGCATCATGTGGTGAGCACGTGGGGGCTTGAAACCTACCCGCTAAAAGAGGCCGTATCTTCGTTCAGAATGCCTTTGTACTTCTTTTTGTCGGGGCTGTTCTTTAAGGAATATGCGGGCTTTTTCGATTTTTGCAAGCGCAAAATCAACAAGTTGCTGATTCCGTTTGCCTTCTTTTTCGTGACGCTTTCGTGCATATTCCCGTTCGTATTGCATTACCTGCACTTGCGAGGAAATCCCGGCGCCTCCGTTTGGTATTCATTTGTCTGGAAACAGGCTTTCCCGAATATTCCGGTTTGGTTTTTGCTGAGCCTGTTTTGGACGAACTTGATGTTTTACGGGCTGTACTTGGTCGCGAAGAAATTCGTTGCCAAAAAATTCCCGCAGCATGCGACATCATCGCTGGTGGTGCTTTCGATAGCGGTTGGATTGGTCGGATTTTTCCTGGGCCGCTACAATATCAAGCTTCCGCTGTTTTGGGCGTCTTCGATGGCGTCGATTCCGTATTTTTGCGCAGGGCATGTGGCTTTTCGCTATACCAAGATTCTAGCGCTGAATCCCATGGATAAGTTCAACATTCCGTTTGCGCTTTTGGGCTTTGGCCTTGTGGTGGCGCTTGCGTGGAATGCTCCCCCTGATTCGGTGAGTTATGTGAGCAACCGTTATTGGTTTCCGATCTGGAGTGTTTACCTGTGCGGCATTCTTGGGACTCTCTCGGTGCTGTTCTTGTCGAAGGCCATCAAGAAAATTCCGTTGGTATCGTATTTTGGTCGTTACTCCATCATGGTGCTTGTGACGCATGGATGGGTGCAGTGGGGTATCATTAAAATTTTGCAGGAAAACCATGTGCATTGGCCGCGGCCCGTGGCGCTCGCCGTTGTTTTTGTGGTGACCATGCTTCTTTATTTGGCGATAATCCCGTTTATGAAGCGCTTCTTGCCCCACGTGACGGCGCAGAAAGACGTATTTTGATGTTTAATGTGAAATTTGAAGTGTGAGATGAATTATTAATCATTCCTCATTTCACATTGCACATTCCTCATCACACATTGTTTTCTAGCCTTTTCCGTTGCAATTTTGTATATTCTCCGTTGTAAAATTTGATTTTTTGCGTTTTTTCGGAGATTTTATGGATATTGGTGCGCTACATTTTCAGAATCCCGAAGCCTTCTGGCTTTTGCTTTTAGTCCCTGTTTTAGTCGGCTGGTACATCTATCGTGAACACCGCCGCAAGAGTACGATTAAATTCCCGGCCCTTTCGATTGCCAAGCGTGCGGTTCCGAGCCGTCGCGTCAAATTCCGCCATATTGTGCCGCTTCTGCGCCTTGCCGCTCTCGTTTGCTTTGTGGTAGCACTTGCACGCCCACAGAACGCCATGGAAGTCGAATACACCTCTACCGATGGCGTCGACATTATGCTTGCGCTCGACGTTTCGGGCTCCATGGGTACGCTCGATATGCTGACCCGTATGGAACAGGCAAAGCTCGGCGTGATGAATGCGGAACGCATCTTGAAATCCGGCGATTACTGGAAATACAGCCGTCTGGGTTACGCCCAACAGGTGATTGCGGACTTTATCCAGAAGCGTCATAGCGACCGAATCGGTTTGTCTGCTTTTGGTGCGCGTTCCATTACGCAGTGCCCCTTGACGCTGGATTACGGCTCGTTGCTCGAAATTCTGAAGGCGACCGATGACTTGGCCCGCGACAGCGTTATGAATAGCCGTACCGCTATTGGCGATGGCCTGATGAACGCTCTAGCTCGGTTGCAGAAGTCCGAAGCTAAGTCCAAGGTGGTGGTGCTCTTGACCGATGGCCGCGATAACGCCAGCGTGGTGCCGCCCATGCGTGCTGCCGACGTCGCGCAATCTCTCGGAGTCAAGGTCTATACCGTTGGTGTGGGTAAAAGGAACGGCAAGATTCTTGCCTTCCAGCAGAATCCGTGGACTGGCGATATCTCTTGGGGAGAACGGGACATTACGCCCGAAGAAGGAATTGACGAAGGCGTGCTGAGGTCTGTTGCTCAAAAGACCGGTGGCCGCTTCTACCGCGCCGAAAACAAGGAAGAACTCGAAAAGATTTATTCCGAAATCGACGAACTTGAAAAGACCGAAATTGAAACGGTTGCCTATGCCCGCTATGCCGAAAAGTTCTACCCGTGGCTCTTGGTGGGTGCATTGCTGATTTTACTTGAATTGTTGCTTGCGAATACGCGCTTTGTGCGCATCCCGTAATGGAGGCTTTAGATGCGATTTGCTGAACCGATGTTTTTGTGGGGGCTTTTGACGCTGCCCTTGTTTGCGCTCCTTTTTGTGTATGCATACCACCGTCGCAAAAAGCTTGCCGCACGCTTTGTTTCGCTTTCGATGTTGCCTAAGCTTTCGACTTCTGTTTCTCCCTGGCGTAGGCTTGCGAAGGTGACCATTTTGCTCTTTGCGATTGCCTTCTTGTTTGTGGCTCTTGCGCGCCCGCAGTGGGGCCGTAAAATGGAACATATTGAACGCCGCGGCCTTGACTTGGTGCTTTTGCAGGACATTTCGCTTTCGATGCTTGCCGAAGACGTCAAGCCGAATCGCTTGACCCGTAGCCGTCATGAAATTTCAGCGTTCTTGGAATCGCTTTCGGGCGACCGCGTAGGCCTTGTGGCATTCTCGGGTGAAGCCCAGGTGATGGTGCCTCTGACTCTTGATTACGGCACCGTACAGATGATGCTCAGGGAACTGACTCCGGGCTGGCTCATGCCGGGCACGAACCTTGAAAAGGCAATTCGCAAGGGTATGGATTTGTACCGCAATTCGGGAAGTGCCGGGCAGTACTCCGTGATGATTTTGATGAGCGATGGCGAAGAGCTTGAAGCCGCTGCCGTAAACGCCGCCAAGGAAGCGGCCGAAATGGGAATCCGCATTTATACAATCGGTATCGGCTCACGCGAGGGCGTGCCTATTCCGGTGCCCTCCAAGAATGGCGAAGTCGCTTACAAAAAAGACATGCAGGGAAATATCGTGACCACGCGTCTCGAAGACGGAACTCTGCAAGAAATTGCAAGCGTTACCGGTGGGCTTTATTTCTATGCGAATCCGGGCGAATTCCAGTTGCAGAAGGTGCTGACTGAAATTGCAAGCCTCGAAAAAAAGGAACAGGCTACTGACCGCATGGAAAACTATCAGGACCGCTACCAGATTTTTCTGGCTCTTGCAGCCCTCTTGTTCTTGATCGAAGCATTGGTGTCTGAAAGGGGCCGAAAGCGTCGTGTCGGAGCGGGCCGATTCAACTGAAAATCGTAAAAAAAAATTACTGTGATTTGCACGCTATTTGCACGCTTGTTTAAGAATGCAAAAATCTTTTTAGGTGCTATTTTAGGCCTTTTTTGCTATTATTCTAACTGGTGTGGTAAAATAAGGGTGAATTCGTCCCGAATCGCCTCATTTTTTTAGGAACGTTTGGTTTTTGTTCATCCATTTTTACACAAAAATTCGCTATTTTGCGAGTGATTAAAGTAAATTTTGGCTGAAAAATAAAAAGTAAACCATGGAGTCCCTATGCTCGACCTATTAGCCGTCCAATCCGGCACCGCCAATGCCACTCTTATTACGTTGGCGTACACCTTGATCCTCACATTTATCCTGTCCTCGGTGATTGCGTGGACCTACGAAAAGACCTTCCTCGGGTTGTCGTACTCCAGAAACTTTGTGCAGGCAATTGTGCTTAGTGCAGTCGTTGCTGCCACGGTGATGCAGGCCATTGGTGATAACGTCGGTCGCGGTCTTGGTATGATGGGTGCCCTTTCCGTGGTTCGCTTTAGAACATCTTTTAAGGACCCGCGCGACATTATGTTTGTGTTCGCATCGCTCGGCGCCGGTATCGGTTGCGGTGTGTACGCCTGGGGTGCTGCCGTGGGTGGCACGATTGCCTTTAGCGCTGTGGCCTTCCTCCTCTCTCGTACTGGTCTTGGTACCAAGCACTTCTTTGATGGCATGCTCCGTTTTGCGCTTCCCAACGAAGCCAAGGTCCGTGGTCAGATCGAAGACATCATGAAGTCTAGCCTCAAGACGTTCATCTTGATTACGATGCGTGAAGTCGACGGCGGTGCTCGCCTTGACGTCGCTTACCAGATTCGTCTGCGTGCCACTCATCCGGCTGCAGAAATCCTGAGCGAACTCTCTAAAATCGAAGGCATCTCGGACGTACAGTTCATGATGCAGGACGCCACGACGGAAATGTAAGGGAGACGGTATGAACAAGCTTAGCGATATGCTCGAAAATTTTTGGAACACGCACAAGTCTAATGCCGGTGTCGCTTATGTCTATGGCCACAAACTTTCTTTGGCCTGGATTCTCTGTGTCATTATCGCCATTATTCTTGGCTACATGTATCAGGGCAAGATTGCAACCTTCCAGGGTATTGCAGAAGCTGCCGAAACAACAATCAGCTTGCCTAGCCCGACCGAAGTGGTCAAGGTGCACGTGATGCCTGGTCAGTCCATTAATGCAGGCGATACCATCGTGGAACTCAACCGTCCGGACCTCACGCTGCGCATTGCCGAAGTGACTCGCGAACTTGATGCTAGCGAAGGCCGTAGCAACCTGTCTGCTGCAGACATCGACCAGAAGGTCGCTGCAGTCAAGGCCGACCTTGCCACGAAGACCCTTACGCTCAAGTCCGAAATCAACAGACTTGAAACCGAATACAAGAAGAACAAAGAAATTGCTGCAAAGCTCAAGAGCCTCAAGGGTTCCAACGCCGACAGCGACGGTAACGACGCTATGGCTATGCAAATCAAGAGCTTGAAGAACGAACTTGCCGTTGCTAACGCCAACGCCAACGAACAGATCAAGCTCCTGCGCAGCAGCAACCGTTTGCAGAAGGATGCTGGCAAGAGCGAAGTCGAAAACCTGCAGAAGGAACTCGAAGAACTCAAGAAGCAGCAAGAAGAGTTGACCCAGATTGCCAAGGAAAGCTGGGTCGTGGGCTCTGTGAACGTTCATGACGGCGAAAAGGTATCTAGCTTCGCCCCGATCGTTACGCTCACTCACAAGTCTCCGACGTTGGTTCGTGGCTACATCCACGAAAGAATGTACCAGCGCATGGATATTGGCGAAACCGTCAAGGTGAAGTCGCTGGGTGCAACGGGCAAGCCGGTGAAGGGCAAGGTGGTTGGCCTTTCCAGCCGCATTGTGGAATTCCCCGTGCGCATGTGGAAGATGCCCGAAATGCCGATTCACGGCCGCGAAGTCATTATCACGATTCCTGCCGAAAATTCGTTCCTCTTGGGCGAAATGGTGACCATCTCCGAATAGTTTGATTTATGAAAAAATCCGCTCTTGTATCTCTGTTTGTTGCAGCACCGTTGTTTGCCGCCCCGCTGACTTGGGAAACCCTCATCAAGTCTGCTGATGATGACGCCCGTTATCAGGGTTCTCAAAAACGTGTAAACATTGCGACCTCTCGCAACACGAAACTGTGGGACAAGCTTGAGTTGCGTTACAAACTCGATGGCTTCAGCTTTGCACAACATGACTTTGAACTTCGCATGACTCCTAAGGCTTTTGGCGAAGGTTCTGCTGACCGTGCGCATTACGAAGCGCAGATGGCCTATGCGAATGCGAATTTGGCTGAAGACCGCGCCGTTCTTTTGTACGACCGCTACGAACGCGGAATTCATTACCTGATGCGCAAGCGTATCAATGCGCTTAACCAGGAACTTTACCAGATCAACGCTGACCGTATCGAAGTGCTGCACCTCAAGTCTGGTTCTGCAAATTTCAATCCGCAGGACTTGATGTCCGCTCTTGAAAAAGAATCATCGATCCGCGCCGCCCTCATTAACGATTCCAACTCGCTCCAGAATTCCGAAAGAAAACTCCGCGTGTGGATTCCTGAATTCGATAGCGTTGAACTGGATTCCTCTTGGCTTCCGCCTATGGAAGATATCGAAGCCCAGTTGAAAGACGGCGTCGATGTAAGTGACAAGTTCCCGCAAGTTGCCATGGCCAAGGGCAAGATGGATTCCGAAAAGGCTCGCGCCAAGCAAGATGTTGCTAGCCGCCGCGACTACATTTCGCATATCGGTATCGGCTATTCGCTCAAGATTCCGTCTTTGATGAAAAAGTACAAGGATATGGGCTACGACGATTTGTGCAATACGAATAGCGAATATTACAGCGAAGACGATTGTACCAAGTGGAATGATAAAGCCTATAACGAAGAAACCGCTCGCTTTGACAACACGTATTCTATCCAGAGACTTGTGGATGACAAGGACAATCGTCGCACTCGTGATAAGTTCTTTGCAAACATTGGCATTAAGCTTCCGTTCTTTGACAGCAACAAGGATAACGACCTGCGTAACCAGGTGGCAGACCTTGAAGCCGAAGGCGATTATATGGAAAAGTTCCGCGACGTGAGCGTGAAGGTGAATCGCCTTGTCGAACAGATCAACGGATTCCTTGCTCAATGGAAGGTTCAGAAGGACTTTGCCGAAAAGGTTAAAGCGGGTAACATTTTTGAACAGTTTGCAAAAGACGCCGGTTCTGACCCGCTCCTTTTGCTGCGTGCCCGCGAATCTGCCGTGGAAAGCGAACTGAATGCAGTCAAGCTCGAAGTCGACATTTACGACCTTTATCTTGAACTGTTGCAGTATGCAGGCCAGCTTTCTAAGGAAGGCGTGCAGAACCACTTAGTCGGGGGGCTCAAGTAGTATGGCCGAAGCCCGCGGATTTAGCCTTCTCGAAAGGTTCGAACTCAAGTACCACATTCCCGTGGAATGGGCGGACCGTATCGGCGCATTCCTTGCTCCGTACTGCGAAGAAGACTACTATTCTAAAATTACGCCGGGCGGATTCTACTGGATTACGAACCTCTACTTGGATTCGCCTTCTTGGACGTTCCTCGGCTGGAAAAAGAAACAGTTGCTGGATCGCTTCAATATGCGCATTCGCACCTATGGTGAACACCCGGCTCAAGACGGAACGTTCCACTTTGAATGCAAGCGCAAGATCAAGAACATTTGCTACAAGAGCCGCGGAACCATCAAGGGCATTAACCCGGGCGAAGTCTGGAACATGAAACCCGAAGATTGGCCGTGCAAGGGCGAAAAGGACCGCATGTACGTGAAGGATTTCTTGTACAAGACGGAACTCTACAATGCGCACCCGCGCCTTTTGACCCAGTACAAGCGCCGCGCCTGGTTTGGCCTTCGCGAAGAATATTCCCGCGTGACGATCGATACCGGCATGCGCTTCCGCGAAGAAAACGGTTTTGATTATACGGTCGATCCGCATTACATGCACTCGACAGGGCTTCCGAGATTTTTCCAGCCTGCATGCGATGCCGTGCTTGAACTCAAGTGCCCCTGCTCCCAGGTGCCGTACTGGATGTTCGACTTGATCAAGTTCTTGAACTTAAAACACGCTGCCTTCTCCAAATTCGGCAACGCCGCTGCCGAATGGAAACGTGTATACGAAAATCCGCGTCGCTTTAAGACTCCGTACTGGACGAAGCTTGCCGTAGGCGCTGGCGAAAATTATTAAAATAGAAGAAAGTTTTGCGAGGATACCTCTATGGATATCAAAAAAATTCTTATGGCTGGCTCTGCAGTAACCGCAATGGTTCTTGCGACCTCTTGCTCCAGTGACAAATCTACGGAACCGGATCCCGTTGATCCGACCGTTTCTTCGTCTTCGGAAGGTGGCACGAATCCTGACCCGACTTCGTCTGCGGGCGATACTCCTGCGACGGGTTCTTCGAGCAGCGTTAACGGTGACGTTCCCAAATCTTCGGCTACTGAAGTGATTGATTCTTCGTACACCCAGATGGCTATTACCGAAATCATGTATAACGCTGCCGATGCGTCTGCTTTGGAATGGATTGAAGTGACCATCCAGAGTGGCCCGGATATCAGCAGCATGCTGGCTTCGCAAATGCACTTGGATGGTGCTCTTTCCTTTACGTTCCCGAACGAACCTCTTAAGAAGGGCGAATATATTGTCGTGACGAACGATCCGGCCCTGTTCAAGACTACTTATCCCGATTTCAACGGCCGTCTCTATGGTCCGTGGGATAACGATCCGAAGACTGGTGCTGTGGCCAAGCTTTCGAACGAAGGCGACGTGATTGACGTGAAGCTGACGGGTGAAGGCGACGTGAGCTGCTCTTACAGCATGGAACCGCCTTGGCCGTCTCTTGCTAACGGCAAGGGCCGTACGCTCGTGTACAAGGGCGGGAACGCTGCCCAGGCTACCTCTTGGGGCGCAAGCAAGATTATGAACGGTAATCCTGGTGTGGGCAACGATGAATGGCTCACGACTTCGAACATTCGTTTGAACGAAATCATGCCGACTGGTACGGGTACCGATGCTTGGGTTGAACTCTACAATGCGGGCAGCGCCGATGTCGACGTGACCGGTTGGGTTTTTGAATCCAAGATCCGTAAGGAAAAACTCACGATCAAGGCCGGTACCGTTCCTGCAAAGGGTTACCTTGTCTTGAAAGCGACGGAAGACTTTGTCGATAGCGAAGGTGCTGCAAAGGAACTGATCGTTAGCGACGTCGGTGGTTCTTACTACCTGTATGGCGCTACTGAAGGTGATGAATCCAGTTTGCTCTTGCCGTCTAGTAAGCTTTCGAGCGGTGTCATTGACTTGAGCGATGGCTCTACGGCTCAGGGCGCCCTTGTGCAGGCTACGCCGGGTGCCGCCAACAGTGCACTCTATATCGGCTCTCTGGTCATTAGTGAAATTCACTACCACCCGAACGAAGAAGACTTGAACGATGTCGAATTCTTGGAACTCAAGAATTTGTCTGATGCGCCCATTACCCCCTTCGAAACGCTCTCTAACGGAAGCAGAGGTTGGAAGGTTGAAGGTATTAACTTCGAATTCGCCAAGACGGACGTAATCCCGGCCGGTGGCATGGTGGTGCTGTTCCCGGATTCCTTGCAGACCACCCCTGGTGCAGATAATTTGCGTAAGCGTTTTTCGATTGACGCTAATGTGCTTATTAGCTTCTATACCGGTAAGCTTTCTAACCGCGGTGAAACCATTGCTGTCAAGAAGCCTTACTTCTATCAGAAAGATGCTTCGAACCCGCTTAATGACCAGTGGTACTATGACTGGTCCGATGCAACGCTCTATAGCGATAAGTGGAGCGGCAATGGCATTGACTACAAGCGTGCGGACGGTCACGGCTACAGTTTGCAACGTAAGGACTTTAGCACCATGGGCTACGAAGCGTCCGCCTGGACCGTTGACAAGCCGACTCCGGGTAAGTAAAATGCCTAATTTACAGGTTGATAGCTTTTTATAAGCGTCCTGTAAATGCTTTATAATACATTTTTTGAAAAAAGTAAGTAAACCGCCCCTTTGGGGCGGTTTTTCTGTATAGAAAAATTTATTTTTATGGTGTTATGAAAAAGAGTTTGTTATTGGGTATTGCAGCGAGTGCTGCCGTTTTTGCCGCGCCCATTTCGCTATCGGATGCGATTGCGATGGCAAAGACGAACAATTCGCAGATTAAGGCCGAAAAAGCCAAGGTCGAAATGGCCGAAAGTGGTCAGTCCGAGGCCCGTTCCCGTTTTATGCCCCAGCTTTCGCTGACGGCCAGCGTGACAAAGATAAACGACCCGATCTATATTGATTTGGGTCAAATCCAACAGGGGCTAAGTGGACTTGCAGACGGTCTTGCGACGGTTGGCCCTGCAGGGGTGTATTCCAAAGCTTATATCGATGCCTATAACAAGGCCCAGGCCGGTTACGAGCAGGCATATGCCGGTGCAAGGGCGCAAGGTCTGAGCGAAGCCGAGGCGAATGCCTTTGCCTTGGACAAGGTGGGTGGTTCTGCACAAGAAATCGCTCAACAGACGGCAGACAAGTATGCGGCTGACAGCAAGCAACAGCTTGATGCTGCAAAAGCGAAAATCGACGATGCCGATTTCCGCATGAAGGTGCAGGACGACGTGTTCTTTAATGCGCGCTTGACTGCTATTTGGCCGATTTTTACGGGCCTCAAGATTTATTCCGCCTACGATGCCGCCAAAGAAAACGTGAATGCCAAGAAGGCTGCCTTTGACATGGCGCAAAACACAATCCTCATGGATGTGGCTACCAAGTACTTTACGCTTCGCCTGGCCGAAGAATTGACGGTGCTTCGCGAAAGCACCAAGAAGAACTTGGAAGAACACTTGGCCCGCTCCAAGAAACTGGAAGAAGGTGGCCAGATTAGCAAGGCGGAACGCCTGCGCGCCGAAGTGGCTTTAGCTGAGGCTGAAAACGCGCTTGAAGATTCTTACCGCGACCAAACTCTTGCTCGCTTGGCTCTTGCAAGTCTGTTGCATACGGACACGAACATTACGGCTATCACTCCGGTGCTTGCTCCGGAGCAGACCTTGGCCATGGAAGAATTCAAGCAGCTTGCGATGGATAGACATCCGGGCCTGCGCCAGTTGCGCACCGAACGCAAGCGTAGCCAAGATGCGGTGAGTGCTGCCCGCGCCGATTATTTCCCGACGGTAGCACTCTTTGCCTACAAGGAACTTTATACCCGCGACTTGACGCTCCTGGAGCCCGATTGGGCGGTGGGTGCCAAGATGCAATGGGATTTGTTCAAGGGTGGCGAGACTCGCTCTAAGGTGAGCAATGCGAAGGCTCTTGACCGCTCGCTTTCGAGCATGGAAGAGCAGACCATGGATAACATTGGCCTGCTGGTGGAAAAACGCTGGCGTGAAATGGAACATGCCAAGAGCCGTCTGGAAAGCTTGAAGAAGACTCGCGAATTGGCCGAAGAAGCGCACCGCAGTCAGACCTTGGCTTACGAAGCGGGCCTTGCGACAGGCCTCGATGTGGTGGATGCCGAACTTGCGCTTTCGCGTTTGCAGGTGGCTGATTTGAAGGCGCATTACGATGCCGTGGTCGCCTGGCTTGGACTTTTGGAAGCGAGCGGTGAAGTGGTGAATGCGGGCGAGATGCTCAAGAACGTTAAGCCTGTCGAAGAAACGAAGGTGGAAGATCCGAAGCCCGCCGAACCTGTTGTTGCTCCAGCTGCTGCACCGGTTGCCGATTCGGCAAAGGTTGCAGAGCCTGCACCCGCTGATTCTGCAAATGCGGCTGCACCGGCTGATACAACGGCAGCCCCCGCAAACTGATTTTAGAAATGGAGTAAACGATGAACGTCTTGAAAGTTATCGGAAAGGTCTTGGTCGTCTTGGCGTTGATTGCCTTGATTGGCCTTGGAATCATTACCTTGCAGAAATTCGCGACTGAACCCCGCGACGCCTATTTGCAAGGCCAGATGGAAGCTCGCCGCGTGCTTGTGGCGGGTAAAGTGCCTGGTCGCGTGGAACAACTGTTCTTCCGCGAAGGCGACATGGTCGAAAAGAATGCCATTGTCGCTATTATTAGCAGCCCCGAAATCGAAGCCAAAAAGATGCAGGCCCAAGGTGCTTTAGGTGCTGCTCGCGCTCAGGCGAACAAGGCGAAGAACGGAGCCCGCTCCGAAGATGTCACGGCGCTGAAGGCAATGGCCGACCGCGCTCAGGATGCGGCAAACCTCGCGAAGAATACTTACGACCGTGTGCAGAAACTTTATAACGAAGGCGTGTTGCCGCTCCAGAAGCGTGACGAAGCCGAAACCCAGATGAAGGCGTCGCAGTCTGCTGCCGACGCCGCCAAGGCCCAGTACGAACAGGCCCTCGCCGGCGCCCGCAGCGAAGACAAGGCTGCCGCAAACGCCCTCGTGCTGCAAGCGAAGGGCGCCAACGCCGAGGTCGACGCCTACCTCGAAGAAACCAAGATCCGCGCCCCCATCGCAGGCGAAGTCTCCGTGAAGCTGGTCGAAGAGGGCGAAGTCGTAGGCTCTGGCATGCCGGTTGTCGCTATTACCGACCTCGACGATTCTTGGGCGGTATTCCACCTGCGCGAAGATTTGCTCAAGAATGTCTCCAAGGGCAAGACCTTCAGCATGTTCATTCCGGCACTCGACAAGAACGTGGAAATGGAAGTCAGCTACATTGCCTCGGTAGGCGATTACGCCACCTGGCGCAGCTCCAAGGAAAGCGGCGGCTTTGACCTCAAGAGTTTTGAAGTGCGCCTGCGCCCGAAGACCAAAATTGAAAACCTGCGCCCCGGCATGAGCGTGCTTTTCCCGATGGATCAGGTTCAGTAAGGTCGCAATCGTGTTCCTTGATATTTTAAGGGCGATTCGCAAAATTTACATCAGTCACAATATCGTGTTGTGGCTGGTGCTCCTGATTTTGCCGGTGGTGACATCGGTCTTTATGGTGAATTTCTTTTCGGCCGAAATCATTCAGCATGTGCCGATTGGCCTTTTAAAGCAAGATCGCTCGCAGTTGTCCGATAAAGTCGAAATGGCCTTGCGGGCAGACCCCGTGCTCGAAGTTGCCATGGAATGCGACGATCGAAGCGAATGCGAACATGCGGTGATTCGCGGTGACTTGCAGGCGTTTATCGTGCTCCCGTACGATATGGAACGCCGGGCGCTCCGGCTTGAAACGCCTGTGATCCCGGTGTATTCGAGCGGCCAGAATTACCTCACGAATACCTTTGCGGTCAAGGAAATCCGCTCGGTAATTTCGGCGATTGGTGCCGACATGTTTACCAAGCAAATGGACGACCCGATTCACGTTGAGCTCAAGTCGGTCAGCAATAATAGCGGTAACTACCAGGGCTTTTTAGGGCTCGGGCTTGTGACGGCGATTTTCCACTTGGCAGGAATTTTAGCGGCGGTGTACCTGTTCAGTTTTCCGTTCCGCGATCACCGTGTCCGCGAATTTTTGAAAGCTGCAGGCGGCTCGCGCGTGGTGCTTGGTGCCGCAACGGTTTTGCCGCTGGTCGTGATTCAGTGGCTGTCGATGGTGGCGGTGTATGCGTATGCTCGCCGAGCGCTTACCCCGATGACGTTCGATGAATTTGTGGTGGTGTCTGCCGGGCAGTTGGCGATGATTCTCGCCTGTTCTGGCGCGGGGGCCGCCTTTGTGGGCATCACGGGTAACATGCGTATGTCTTCGAGCGTGGCGGGCGTTATCGCCGGCCCCGCGTTTGCGTTTGCAGGCCAGACATTCCCGGTGATGGCGATGCCCTTGGTGGTGCGCGGTTTTGCATTCCTGCTTCCGCTCACGCATATTTTGAAGGTGCAGTCTACCATGCTCTTGGGTTCGGTCGGCAAGGCCCATGCCTGGGAATCGATTGTGGTGCTTTTGTGCATGGCTTTATTCTGGCATTTGCTGGCGTCCAAGCTTTTGATGCTTCGCTGGAAAGTTGCTGAAAAAAAAGAGGCGGATTGGGAAGCCCGCGAAAAGTTGCACCTGAAGGACAAACTGAAAAATATTGCCGGCGCCGTCTATTCGGATTTGAGTATCCGAAAGGCGGTTGCGACTGATATGGCGGCAAGAGATGCTCGAAAAGGAGGCAACAATGATTGACCTCTTTAAGCGACTTTTCAAGGTGGCTTTTGCCGAGTGGAAACTCTTCTACACTGACCCTGCGGCAGTGCTGTTGCTGGTGGTGGCGGGAGTGCTTTACGCCTTCTATTACCCGACGCCTTACATGAATCAGACGGCGACCAAGGTGCCCGTGGCTGTGGTGGATTTGGATCGTACGGTCATGTCGCGCGAGCTCACGCAGATGTCGGCGGCTGCCCAACAGATTGATGTGCGCTACGTATTCTCGGATGTCCGCGAAGCGGAACAGGCCATGGCCGAAGAAAAAATCTACGGCTTCATGGTGATTCCGAAAGACATGGAAAAAAAGCTCCGTAACGGTGGCAAGACGAACGTGAACGTGTTCACGCACGGCGCTTACGTGATGCTCCATGGCAACATCGGAACCGCGTTCACCACATGCGCCCTTACGGTGGGGGCGACTACGAAGGTCAAGCGAATCGCTTTAGGTAAAAAGGTTCCGGCAGCTAAAGCCATCGCCATGCGTGACCCGATACCCATCAGCGTGCAGACCATGTACAACAACACGGGTAGCTATTCCAACTATGTGGTGCCGAGCGTACTCGTACTGATTTTACAGCAGACGCTGGTGATCGGCATTTGCATTTTAGGAGGTGCCCGCGCTCACCGCAAGTTCCGCAAATTGCAGCGCGACAGTTCCGTAGAAAATGAACTCATGCCTTACCGCTACTTTGGCCGCTCGCTGGCGTACTTCTTGCATTATTGCAGCTTTATCCTGTTCTACCATTTTGTGGTGTACAACGTATTCGATTTTCCGCGCCGCGGCGAAATTTTGCCGATGGTGGCGTTTGCAATCGTGTTCCTGTTCTCGGTTATCAACTTTGGGATGGTGCTTTCGCAGGTGTTCCTGCGCCGCGAAACGAGCATGCAGCTGTTCCTGTACATGAGCATTCCGATCCTGTTCCTTTCGAACTTTAGCTGGCCTACCGAACTGATTCCGGCGTGGATGAAGGGATTCTCTTGCTTGTTGCCTTCGACATTTGCCATTCCGGCATGGCTTGCCATTGAGCAACGCGGCGCCGACATTTACGATGCGGCATCGCTCCTGTTGCCGCTCGCTATGCAGGCGGTATTCTACCTGTTGCTCGGGCTTGTGCTTACAAACCTCCGCGATGGCAGCAAGCTGAAAACCGGCGATATGTAGGCGCTTTGCCGCCTGCATTTTTGTATATTGCGGTTAGAGGTAACAATATGATGTTTGATCCTTTATACATGACGATTCTCCTGGTGACGCTTGCTTTGTCTGGTAGCGTTTCCTGGATGGTCAAGTCCCGTTTTAACGCTGGCCAGAAGGTCGGCATTTCCAGCGGCCTTACCGGTGCCGATGTCGCGAAGGCAATCCTTATGGATGCGGGCATTACCGACGTGAAGGTCCTGCAGCATCATGGATTCTTGTCGGACCATTACAATCCGCTGAACAAGACTTTGAACTTGTCACCTGAAGTTTATAACGGCCGCAATGCTTCTGCCGCGGGCGTTGCCGCTCACGAAGTGGGCCACGCCATTCAGCATGCGCAGGGGTATTTCCCGCTGTGGCTGCGTTCGTTCATTGTGCCTGCTGCAAACTTGGGCTCTAATCTCGGTCCGTGGCTTGTGATTCTCGGCATCGTGCTCATGAGTGCGGGCCGTGCGCTTGGTTATTCCCTCGCCGTTGCTGGCGTGGTTTTGTTCGGTATCGCAACTCTCTTTACGCTGGTGACCGTGCCGGTGGAATTCGACGCTTCTTCTCGCGCCAAGAAGGTGCTTGCTCGCCTCGACATTGTGGCGCAGGGCCGCGAATACAATACGGTTTCGGGGGTGCTGTTTGCCGCAGGGCTTACCTACGTGGCAGCCGCTATCGGTTCCATTATGCAGTTGCTTTATTGGGCATACCGAGCCGGACTTATCGGCGGTCGGCGAGACTGATTAGTTGTCGCCGGAATGGACTTCGATTGACGGGAAGTCGTCATCGTCGTCAGAATTGTCTGAATTTTCAGAAGCCTGGGTGTCATAGAACGCCTGGGCTTTTTTCATGAATGCTTCGAATTCTTCGTCCGTCATGTTGTCTGACGGCTGCGGCTCTTCAGCCGGAGCCTCATCGACAGGCTCAACCGAGATGTCAACAGGTTCTTCGTTCACGTCATTGCGAGCCTCTGGCGAAGCAATCTCTTCCACCGGCGTTTTTTCAACGACCGGTGCGACGGTTTCTTCGACGGGCGCGCTTGTCTCGGGTGCAGATTCAATAACCGGTGCGGTTTCTTCCGCAGGCGCGGTGCTTTCTGCAGGTGCGGCCTCTTCAACCGGAGCATTCTCTGCCGGAGTCTGAGTGCCTTCGGCAGCCTCGTCTTCCTTCATCATCTCGGCGAACGGGTTTTCCTGCACTTCGCTCAAGTCTTCGCGACCTTCGAGCATGGCGGTCAAATCTTCTTCGCTCACGTTCCTGCCGCGGCTGGTCCACAGCACGGCTTCGCGCATCACCGCTGCCAAATCGCCCACGGTCTGTTCCTTGGAACGTGCAATCGCCTGATTGCGAATTGCTTCCACAAGGCCCGGCTTCACGTCCGGATCCTTGCTGAAGAATACGGTCTCGTGTGCCATTTCTTCGGCGTAGTCGGCGTTATTCTTCTTGCGGTAAATCCAAATCGGTCCGAACAGTTCGCTCTGGCGGAATACGATTTCGTCCGTCTTGATCATCTCGAGCATGGCCATGAAGGTCACTGCCGCGACAATCGGGTGAGAATCGTTGTCGAGCAAATCTTCGAACAGGGCGCGGCCATTCACCGACAGGTAATTGTTAATCGCCTGCTGGCGGTCCTGAATGGTCACGTAGTCAAGTTCAATGTGGTGAATCGTTTCCGAAATCTTGGTCTTCAGACTCTTCTGGTAAGCGCGGAAAAGCTGCCAAATGTTCGCGTCGGCCAAAGTCTCTTCGTCGGTCTGCGTCTTTTCCAAGCGACCGCGGGAATACGTACCGAAGTTCTCGCTTTCCATTTCCTGGAGGCCGCTCGCGACTTGCTTAAAGCGCTGGTATTCCAGCATTTCCTTCATGAGCTGTTCGCGGTCTTCGTTGTATTCCGCTTCCATCTCGGGGTCGCGCTGTTCGGCCGGCAAAAGTTCTTGCACCTTGAGCGCCATCAAGCGGCTTGCCATGTACAAGAAATCACCCGCCTTCGACAGGTCGGTGCCCTCGTACTCGTTCACC